>JAYEIY010000283.1:0-5891 GCA_034660375.1 Verrucomicrobiota bacterium | reverse complement strand
AAAATCTTTCCTTTTTCCCATCATTTTATCTCCCGTTAATTTTAATTTATGTGAATTTACGTGTAGCTACACGTAAATTAGGTGCAAAAAGAAACAAGTTAATATCATTAAAGGAAAAATATCTGGAGCTTATTCTCACGATATAAAAATTAGAAAAGACGGCCTCAATTACATGACCAATAATTAATAGATGTTTTGCAGAAAATCTTTCACATACGCCCATGCCGTAGGATTGTGAAAAGAAGGAAAAGTCCCATAAACATAGATATTGTGAAAACTGCCAGCCCAATAGCAGATATATTATAGATGTACGGGCCTATTTTGGCGTGAATAATCAAAGATGAAGCAATGAGCATGGATGCTGTAATTATCGAGAATGCAATTCTGTTGCTGATCTGAGAATGAATCTTCAGCATCGGGTCAAGACCCTGGTGTTCAAGCTGTATCTTGATTTTTTTATCTCTGAACTGGCGCACTATTTCTCGGACTTCATCAGGGAGTTCGCGCATAAGTCTACTATAGTTTGCCATAGAACCATAAAACTCCTGGAGAAGGCGCCATGGGTGCATATTTTTTGTCATCATTTTTTTTACCAGAGGGGAAATTTTCTCCATGGTGTTAAAGTCTGGTTTAACCTTTCGAATTGTTCCCTCCAATTCTGTTAACGCCTTGATCAATAGATGAGCATCCAAGGGAAGTCTGAGTTTATGGCTTATTATGATATCTATCAGGTCCTTGAAAAAATCAGCCAGGTCTATATTTCTCAGAGGCATGTAGGCGTAGTACTGAATCATCTTATGTATTTCACTTTCCAACTCTGTAAACGATACTGGGTCATCCGTTTCGCAGAGTTTGATGATAGACCTCGTGACAATATTTGAATTCTTGTTGACCAGACCTCCCACAATCCTGACAGCTTCCTCCTTTTCAGTAGAAGAAAATATGCCTACCAATCCGAAATCCACAAAACAGATCACATTATCCTCTAGAATAAGGATGTTACCCGGATGAGGATCAGCGTGAAAATATCCGTGTTCGAAGATCTGTTGAAAAACAAGATGACTTAGCCTGTCTACGATTGCCTCGCGTTCATCTTCTGAAAAATCTTTCTTTTTATTCAGAGATACCCCATCTACAAATTCCATAGTCAGTACTGTTTTGGTGCAGTAATCATTATATACTTTGGGAACATATATACTCTCATCATCTTTGAATACTTCGCAGAAGTGCTGTATATGCCCAAGTTCACGTGAAAAATTTAGCTCTTTTTTTATTTCATCTGAGAACTCGCTGACAATTCTTTTAGGTTCGACTATGTCCATACCTTCAACAAATTTTTCCATAAGCCCGACGATATAAGACATGGTTTCCAAATCACTGTGGATTATGTCGGTTATATTCGGACGCTGAATTTTAACTGCCACTTTCTGGCCGTTTTTCAGTACCGCCTTGTGGACTTGAGCTATAGATGCAGAAGAATGAGGGTTGTATTCAAATTCTTTGAATATCTGATCTATAGGTTTGCGGAATTCCCTTTGCAGTATTCTGTCTACGTCTTCACGTGGGAATTGGGGGACATTATCGAGAAGGTTTTCGAGTTCTGAACAAAGTTCTTTGGGAACGAGATCGGGTCTACTGCTGATGAACTGCCCGAGTTTTACAAAAGCAGGACCGAGTTTTTCAAATACCAATCTGATACGTTTCCAAATGTCGCCTTCTTCTTTTTCGTCCTTGAAGACGTAGGTTTTAAGTTTGTTTTTCAGATTGGCATAGCTTAGAAGGCGACTGTCCTTTACGAACTCGTAAAAGCCGTGTTTAATCAATACACCTGCAATAAACTGGTATCTGTTGATTCTTCTGATTCTTTTGCTGAATAACATATAATTTTAGGATGACTTATTTTTTTCTTTCATTGAATCCTTCCTTTTTCTCTGGAAAGGTAATTAATTAAATACTTCTTTCAGCTGTCCATTTTTTTATTTCTTCACTGAGTTTTTTGCGTTTTTCCGGATCATGTAGCTTGTGGATAAAGCTTTTGAAAAGAGATAGGATAATTTTTTGAAAAGTTCGCAGGAAGAGGACTCTTTCTTGAAATTTGCTTTCCGGATCAAGTTCTTCGCCGTCGGGTAGAGACATGCCTGCAAAGCAAAAGTTCTTTGCATCAAAGCTAAATGTCCATATATCTTCACCTTGTGCAAGGATAATGCCAGCTTTATTCAGTTTTTTACCGGCTTCCAGGGCAGCCTGGGCTTCTGGACTTAGAGTGGGCGTTCCTTTTTTTAGAACGGATTCTTCAGACCCAGATTCTTCTCCACCTATAAATCTTAATGGATCCCCGACAACAATAGCAAATTCTTCTTGATCCTGTACCTTGATCGTACCCCCATGTGTTTCCTGAAAAAACCAAAGCCAGGTAAGAAAGTCCTGTGCTAAATCTCCAGATGCGGATTCTTCAGTACGAGCTGATGAAAAATTCAAAAGAGGTAGTGAATTTGCCGAAATTTCAAGGAGATCAGGAACAATTGTATCAGGAATAAGTGGAACTACTTCTACACCAACGGCTTCTTTGAATTTTTTGAGGCATGTCTCTATTTTATTGAGAGATGCGCTTGCAATATAGAGTGTTGCATTTGTAGGATCTATAAGGCATTGTGTCCCGGAGATAGTCGGAGGCATTGTAGGCAGCAGTGATTCTATTACAGAATCCTTTATTTCTTTTTTCTCTTTTCTGCTTATGCGATCTTTATCTTCTGCTTGCATCAAGGCTAGTTCTTCCATTTTGCACTGTGCCTGCAACAGAGATGCAGGTACTTTTAGCTCTGCTTTGCGCAGAGATACGAAAGGGTATCCTGATCGGGTAGCTGTTTCTTCATCAATTCGTGATTCTAATAGATGTCTTCCACTTACCCAGGCAATTTCAGGTTCTTCAGAAAGTTTATTCAGCGATCCCCCACTATGTTTGCTAAGTAGTTCAAGACAGTTTTCTGGCAGTTCTTCTACGATTCGGCATATCTGGAATGAGATTTTTCCATGTTCTAAAGGCATATTTTTCTCCATTATTTTAATGTTTTTTTTGAAAAAGATGAATAATTTATAGCAAGTAAGATATATAGCGTGATAGATGAAAAGCAAATTAGTTTGAAGTATAAAAGATTTTTATTTGAAATACTGAAATTAATAAAAACTAGAATGGAAATAAAAGAAACCAACTTCAAAGCATTAGGTAATTTAGGCCAGATTTTTCTGCCGAAGTGTTTATACTGGATCGTTGATATCATTAAAAAAGAAGAAATAATTGTAAATAGAATAATCATAGATGGATTATCTACAAAAAGGATTGCAGAGGTTCCCGCAAGCATAGCTCCAGCAGGTGAGGGAAGACCAAGAAAAATGCCCTCGGGAGTTTTGCCTTTTGATGATAAAAATCTATATAAGCGGAAAATGACTGATATAAGATATACTAAAGAAACTATAACTGCCCAATATATGTTTATCACAGAAGAAATACTCCTGAAAAGAATAAATGCAACAGCTACCCCAAAACTTGTGCCGTCCGCAATGTCGTCAAAAAGAGCCCCATATTTGGTGGAACCGTATTTTCTGGCTACGCGCCCATCAAGCAAATCAAAAAATTGACCGACAAAAATCAGAATGAGGCTTGTTACAATTTTAGTATGAAATGCATAGTAGATTGCTGCTAGACCACAGAAAAAATTGAGCGCTGTAAGTGAGTTGGCATACCAGATGGCAGGAATGATTTTACAATAAAATGAAAGAAAAGCCAGAAAACAACATGAGAAATATAGAGCATATATAAGATTTGTTCCCACAAATGGAAGAGTATTTATGTGTGAGAAGGCAATAACAATCAATAGGAACGTAAGTAAGGCAGTTTTAGCCTTACCAAAGCTGTTGGCAGCAGTTTTTGATATAAAAAGCCGTGAGGCTTGTCCCCCAATGTCGCATAAAATGAAAATAATAGTAAAATGCCACGAGAGAATCCCCTGATAGGAAAACATAAATAGTAGTGGAAGATACATGCATTTGTCACTGAATGGATCCAGCCCTTTTCCCATGTCCGTCTCTAGTTTGCAATGTCTTGCAATAGTTCCGTCAGTAAGGTCAGTAATCATCCAGAATGCAAACCATAAAGTGGCTAGAGAATAGTCTACATATATCCATAGCACAACACTGACAATTCCCTGCGGAATACGCATGAAAGAAATTGAGTTGGGATGTAGTAAACAGCAGTTTCTAATATATGCGTATCCTCTAGGATTCTTGACAGTTTGTAGAATTAAGATCCGTTCCAGCAATAGCATCAGAAGGATTATTATTGTTATTAGTAATGATGACATAAATTAGCGTCCTGTGTTAATAGATATTGCTTCTCTTTGAAATGTCGGAATATCCAGGTTGTCGCCTTTACTTCCGATTGTGGGGGATTCATTTGTAAAGCATCCAAGGCGTTGTTCGATGAGAAGAAGTTCTCCCTGCTTTTTTTTTCCTGTCTTTTTATCTTTATCTTTATCTTTCCCTTTAATTATTCTTAAATCTATAGATGCCTTTGTCTTTTGTTCTTTATCCTTATAGTGAATTATTAATCCGACAAGAGAAACAGTATTTTCTGAAAGATAGTTAACAGAACGAGTTCCTACAGAGATATTTGTCGAAAATTCAAAGTTGTTCTCAAGCGTAGAGAGACAGTTTTTGAGGTTTGCAATAGAAAAATTCTTATTAAAAAGTAGGCAAAAAACAATGGCATCTGCTTCTTTTATATTTTCATGTCCCCCTGACAGGGGACTGTTTAGAAATTTGTCAATAAGATCTTCTGGAGTTGTGTATTCTGACTTTATCATGGTCAGAGAAGATTCCGCATTTCGCTTTTTAAGAAGATTAATTATAGAAGTGAAATCCAGTGAAAACAGATCATCTGTATTGGCATTTAAGATTTCAAGAAAACCAAATAGGCTTTCAGACATTATTTTGTCTGCTATTTTAAAAGCCTCCTTGGCCGAGACATCTGGCGACATACAGGTAAAAAGAATGTCATTTGGAATAACAATAACTGCATCAGTAACCGCCCTGAGATCTCTCAGAATTTCTTCTGCAAAACTTTCTTTTCTTAACCCCTCCATTGAGAATGGAAGAGTTACATAAAAAATAGTCGGAATTTTTGCTTTCCGTGCCAATCTTGAAAGAATGCCAGATGCTCCGGAACCTGCCCCTCCACTTAATCCAAGTATGCAAATTAGTAAATTTCCACCGTCTATAAATTCAGAAAGGATTTTTGAGCTTGCAGATGTGGCTTTTCTTCCTAAAATAAAATCCCCCCCGCATGTATGTGCCTCTGTCCAGTCTTTACCAAGTTGAATTCGTTCAATATTCTCATTAAGCAATTTAAGGTCATTGCTATCGGTGTCTGCAACTGCAATTTTGAAGTTGGAATCTAAAAAGCTTTCAGACATGGCAGAGACAATACGCCCCCCACATTTTCCTAAACCCATAACCCTTATATCGTATTTTTTATTTTCCATATAAAAATATGGATATTTTTTATGAAAATTCAATACACAGAAGTATTAATTTCCGAATAATTTTCTTTCCGAGACTAATTGTAGGAGATATTTGTTTTTTGCGAGGATTATTTTTGAGAGGGCATAATTTGAACGTGCTTGTGTGTAATCTTTTTGTGCTTCATAATTAAGATTGACACTTGGGTTGTAGGAAGGATAACTTTTCTGTAGTAAATAGACATTGCACGAAAAGTCTTTTTCGCTTCGCTGTTATGTAAAAGTAAACCCCAAAATTAGACCTTTTCCCTGATTTTTACTTTTTTTTCTTTACTTTTTTAAAATTTTGAGCAAAATGCACCTGTCCAACTTTGAAAT
>JAYEIY010000282.1:0-5899 GCA_034660375.1 Verrucomicrobiota bacterium | reverse complement strand
CTTTGGAGTGCCGGGGCTTTGCCCCGCTTTTACTTGTAGCAAAAGATATCGCTAAATTCAAGATTTTGGGTATTTACAAAACGTTACATAAAAAGTAAAAGCGTCGCGGAGCGACGCACTCCAAAGTGCTTCGCACACAAAGCAACACATTTTGCAATTACGATTATTTCGATGAGCGAAGCGAATCTCTGGAGTACAGAGCAAGACCCCGAGCGACCTTGCAAAACAAGGGCTGAGGCTCCCGACAGCGAGCCGGGGCTTTGCCCCGCTTTTACTTGTAGCAAAAGATATAGCTAAATTCAAGATTTTAGGTATTTAAATCCTGTACGAAAAGTCTTCGAACGAAGCGGAAAAGGCTTTTCGTGCAATGCCTATTTAGTAAATTAATTCAACTTAAAAAGATAAAAATTTATGCAATATTCAGAAGGCACAATCGGAAGAGTCTTTATTTTACGTCTTGAGGATGGAGATCCTATGCCATCGACTGTAGAAGATTTCGCAAAAGAAAAAAACATTATGGGCGGTATGGCCATTTTCATAGGTGGGGTTGATGACGGAGGGAAGATTGTTGTCGGTCCTGTTGATGGAAAAGCGGAAAAAATAAAACCGGTAATAAAAGAACTTAAGGGTGCGCATGAAGTTTCTGGCACAGGAACATTATTTCCTGATGCTGATGGCAATCCTATTCTTCACATGCATGCTGGAATGGGTCGGGGAGACAATCCCAAGATAGGCTGTATTCGTCCCGGCGTCAAAACCTGGTTAGTTGGAGAGGTAATTTTATTTGAAATCAATGGAACCGGAGGCAAGCGTCTTCTTGATCCATCTGTTGGGTTTGCATTGCTTAATTTAGAAACCACAGATGGACATAAATAAACACGAATATTTTTAGACAAGATTACAGAATTTTAAAGATTAACAGGATTATTTCTCATGAAAACAAATACCATTTTACTATTATTCTTTTTTGTCGGTCTAGTAATTCAAGCAGAGGACAAGCAAGCTACAGAAAATAATAAAACAACAGCTACATTGTTAAAAAAACAACTTCAGCTACCTAAACTTCTCAAAAATGGAGATGCTCAGCTTGGTAAATTTACTTTACACAGAAAAAGCATGAAACTAACCTTTCCTGCTAAGTTAAAGATGACACAGGGGCCTCTGGAGGTTGTTATTTCCACTCCAAGCGGGCGCACCCATGAAGCTCTTTTGGTAACGGATGCCAGCCCAATGCAATTTCAAACAATGCTATATCTTATGGGACTTCATAATGGAAATCGATCCCACGGAGAAGATTTGCCTCAAGGAAGCCTGATAGATATAAATATTGAATGGAAAGATGACAAGGAAAAGCTTCATATAGAACCTATAGAAAATTTTATACTTGATATGCGAACAGATAAAATTTCTAAACAAATAGGCTGGGTTTTTGTTGGTTCTTCTTTTCGTGGAGGTGCGCACCAAGCCGAACTTGACGGAAATCTTGTTGTTAATTTCTCTCTTCCCGAAACGGTCGTAGATATTCCCGATATTTCTGGAGGTGATGACACTATATATGTAGCAAATCGTCTCAGAAAAGAGCCAAAAGTCGGCACAAAAGTAAAAGTTATAGTACAATTGAGAAAGAATTAAAATTAAAATCCAGGAACGGTCAACGGTTAACGGCAGTTAAGGGTAAACGGAATTTCATATGTCTAATTTAAAAATCAAAGGAAAGATACAGCTTAGCGGATCTATAACAACTTCCGGCAATAAAAATGCAGTTTTGCCAATAATTGCTGCGTCCCTTCTTACAGATCAGGAAGTAACTCTCAACAATGTCCCTGATATTGTCGATGTAAGAGTTATGCTAGAAGGCATGAAAACTCTTGGTTGTGATATATATTTTACAAATAATCAACTAAAGATAAAAGCAGGAAAAATACAACAGAACAAGCTTTCCCGCGAATTATGTTCGAGAATTCGTACAAGCATTCTTTTTGTTGCTCCCCTTTTACACAGGACAGGTCAGGCGGAAATATCTCCTCCTGGGGGAGATATTATAGGAAGGAGACGGCTTGATGCTCATTTTTACGGTCTCCAGAGACTTGGAACCAAATTAGAGGTTAATGACAGCTATAAATTTAATCTGAAAGACAAAATGAGAGGTGCTGATTTGTTTTTTGATGAGGCATCTGTAACCGCAACAGAACATATCCTTACAGCAGCTGTTCTAGCGGAAGGACAAACAGTCATCCGCAATGCAGCAAGTGAACCGCATGTTCAGGATCTTGCTTTGTTTCTGCAAAAAATGGGAGCTGACATTAAGGGAATTAATACCAATACACTCACTGTAAATGGAGTAAAGGCACTTCATGGAACAACTCACGAGATTATTTCTGATCATATAGAAGCAGGAAGTTTTCTTGCTTTAACTGCTGCTACCGGCGGAGAAATAACAATTAAGAATACACAAAAACATCATTTTTGGATGATTCGTAGGGTTTTTGAAAAGTTTGGATTGGATCTGGAATTTGCCAATAATACCGTTAGACTTCCTGGGGGACAGGTTCCAAAGATTCAAGTTGATTTTGCAGGGGGGACTCCGACTGTTCAAGATGGTCCATGGCCTGCATTTCCAAGTGATCTAATGAGTTCAATGCTTGTTTTGGCGACACAAAGCGAGGGCACTGTTCTTTTTTTTGAAAAGATGTTTGAGAGCAGAATGGTTTTTGTCGATAAGTTAATTTCCATGGGAACAAATGCCATAATCTGCGATCCACACCGTGTTGTAATTTCCGGAAAAACAGAACTTAGGGGAATTAATATGAGCAGTCCTGATATCCGTGCAGGAATGGCTCTTATATCTGCAGCTCTCTGTGCAAAAGGTGAAAGCATCATACAAAATGCTGAAATAATTGATCGTGGATACGAAAATGTAGAACACAAATTACGTCAACTCGGGGCGGATGTAGTGAGAATTTAGAAGGTTAGAAATTTAGCTTTTGTGGAAGTTTAGGAATTGCAATTACCAAGATAGAAGAAGACAAGCGAAGGAAAAAATGAATAAAGAGATAATTAAAAAAGAGACAATAACAAGATTAACCCCCTTAAATCCTGAGAAAATTATACTTTTCGGCAGTTATGCTTATGGTAAACCGGATGATAACAGTGATATTGATATTTTTTTAATAAAGGAAATTCCAAAAAATGAAGTCCGAAATTTTAGATTAGCTGTAAGAAAAAGATTAAGAAGTTGGATTTTTAAAAATCATTTAGGTGTTGATATTTTTGCTGACAGCCAAACGCGAATAAACGAAAGGATAGAGATGGTTAAAGACCAATTTTATCAGGAAATCATGCAGAAAGGGATTGTTATATATGCCAAATAAAAAACATGCGACTGAATAGTTGCAGTTTTCTTAATTATTTACAACTCACAAAAGATGAAATTAAATAAATATTAGATTTCACGAGAGAGCTTTTTAATAGAATTTACAATTTATTGCAAATAGAAAAAAGTAAAACAATATCTATAAAAAAATGAAAAGAGAAATATATAATTTAATAAAAAAAACTTCTACTATACTTCCTTCAGATGTATGCGAAGTTTTGAAATCGGCTCAGAAAAAGGAAGAAAAAGGCTCTTCGGCATCGGAGACGCTGGAAAACATTCTCAAAAACATTGAAATTGCGGCAAAAAGAGAGCGTCCTTTGTGTCAGGATACCGGAACTATTACTTTTTTTGTGAAAGCACCGAAACACATACGTAACAAGGACTTTGTAAAATCTGCGGAGTCCGCAATTATAGAAGCTACAAAAGATGGTTTTTTAAGACAAAATTCTGTTTGTCCTATTACGGGAAAGAATTCAGGGAATAACCTGGGTCCCGGGAACCCAAGAATTTACTGGGAAGAAACAGAAGGGAAAGAAATGCAGATCGAGCTTCTTTTGAAAGGGGGCGGGTGTGAAAATGTATGTCATCAGTATTCTCTCCCCGATACCTCGCTTAATGCAGGTAGGGATTTTTGCGGAGTTCGCAAATGCATTCTTGATGCTGTTGTTAGGGCACAGGGCAGGGGGTGTGCTCCGGGGATACTAAGCGTTATTGTGGGGGGAGACCGTTCATCTGGTTATTCTCATGGCAAAAAACTTTTTCTTCGAAAAATGGGAGAAAGGAGTTTAATTCCTGAGTTAGCAAAACTTGAGCAGGACATACTTTCTACAGCAAATTCTCTTGGCATTGGACCAATGGGATTAGGAGGAAAAACAACATTGCTTGATGTTTTTATTGAAGGATTAAACCGTGTCCCTGCAAGTTATTTTGTAACTGTAAATTACATGTGCTGGGCATGCAGACGGCAAACACTTATTTTTCAATGACATAGCCGGCTTTACGGAAGTTGAACTAGAAACTGGGGTTAGAATATTCAGCTCCAAATAAAATGATAAAATACAAATTACTATTAGACTAAAATAGGAAAACTAAGGAAATTACTAATGAATTTTGATACTATAATTGAGACTTTTCAGAAACAATTTAAAGAGTTGGAGAAGAAGCTTTCCGATCCTGATATTTTTTCCAGACAGGATGAATTTAGGGAGACAAATGATGAATATCAACATATAAAAAAGATTCTTGATATTTATGAACAGAAAAAAGAGGCTAAAAAAGATATTGACGAGAATCTGGAATTAAGAGAGCTTGAGGATGACGAAGCTTTTCAAGAAGAAATAAATAAAGATATCGAGCGGTTAGAAAAAAATCTTGAGATTTTGGAGAAAAAGTTTAAGGTTTTATTGATTCCTCCTGATAAGCAAGACTCAAAAGATATTATTGTTGAGATTCGTCCTGCTGCGGGGGGAGATGAATCGGCGCTTTTTGCAGGGAATCTTTTCAAAATGTATACACGGTATGCCGAAAACAAGGGTTGGAAAACTGAAGTAATGAATATGAACGGTTCAAATCTAGGTGGAATTAAGGAAGTGGTTTTTTCTATAAAAGGAGCAGCTGTTTATAAAAGTTTTAAGTTTGAAAGTGGGGTTCACAGAGTTCAGAGGGTACCGACAACCGAAACAAGTGGTCGAATTCATACATCAACAGTTACCTGTGCTGTACTTCCTGAAGTAGATGACGTAGAGATAGATGTAAAAAGCGAAGATTTACGTATTGATGTTTTTCGAGCCTCCGGTCCCGGAGGACAATGCGTTAACACAACCGACTCTGCGGTACGAATTACCCATCTTCCTACAGGTATTGTTTCTATATCTCAGCAAGAGAAATCCCAACACAAGAACAAAGCAATGGCATTGCGTATATTGAAGGCAAGGATTCTGAAAAAGAAACAAGCTGAAGAAGCTGCGAAGATAGGAGCCAAGCGCAAATCACAGATAGGTACAGGCGACAGATCTGAACGTATCAGAACCTATAATTTTCCGCAAAGTCGAATAACTGACCACAGATACAATGTGACAAAACATGATCTTGAAGAAATTCTTGAGGGAAATCTTGATATCATTCTTGATGACATCATAACAATAGATGCGGAACAACGGCTACAGGAGGAATATGGTGAAATTGCTCAATAATTTTCACCATTTTTTCGGAATTTTATTCTTGTTTTGCTCGGCTTGTGCCATGAAAAATCCACATATAAATTTTTTAAGGACATCAGAAACGGACACAACTAAATTGTCCTCTCCTATTCCACAAGAAACGGAATTTATTAAGCAATTACCGGACCTTCTTACCGAAGAACTGGCAATAGAGTTTGCTCTATCTAGACAGTGTATGAAAAGCCTTTGAGCCCTTATGTTAAAAGTATTGCGTTGAAAAACGCTCTCCAAAATGTATAGTAATTTTCGACAACAACTTAACATAAAGGAGAGCGTCATGAGAAATGAATCTAATGCCATTAAC
>JAYEIY010000281.1:0-5951 GCA_034660375.1 Verrucomicrobiota bacterium | reverse complement strand
TTTAGCACCTAATTGTTCAGGAGACATAAATGATAAATCCGCAATTGGTTCGGCTAGTTCAAGAGCATCTTCAATAAAGCTCTTAAGTCTTGGCAAAGCCACTTCTTCGCCAAATAATTTCTTGAAACCAAAATCTGTAAATGGGTTTAAAAAGGTACTCATTTTATTCTTTTTCCGATTTTTATTTTTTGTGAGTAAAAGTGTTTTTCTTTTATTAAAAATATGTATTGTTAAATTTAAAAATCAAGTATATTTATTATTTAATTTCATTGATAATTTTGCGGGCTATATCATGTAATTGACTTGAAGAATTGTCAGAAATTATATCTTGAGCCACTTTTTTGCCGGATTTATTTCCTCTTAGACTTAGCATGTGGGCTGCAGTTAAGGCTATTCTTTGATCTGAATCGTTAATCATTTGTTTTAAAACTCTCATTGTTGCTACAGATTTTCCTTTTTTAAGTAGACGGCAGAGTTTATATTTTTGATTGGAATTTAGTTTATTTAAGTCATTTATGAATTTTTCAGGATTTTTTCTACATATAGCAAGAATAGTCTTTTCTATTTCTTTTACTACCATTTTTCTTTCTTTTCCGAGTAATTCAATCAGTTCAGGTATTATATCTGTGTTATTGAATTTTCTCAGACCTGACGCAGAGGTGATGCGGATAGTTTCATCTGAGCTTTTTAGTCCTTTTTTTAGAATTGGTAATAGTGAGTTATCTTTTGTTTCTGTTAGAATTCCTATAATGGCAGCTACTTCACGTGAAGAAATGTTGTTTTGCTTTGAGTCATTATTCTTTTGTTTTTTTTCGGTTGTTTTATCAATAGATTCTTCTGCAATCATTTTGAGAATATTGAAGGATTCTGTATCAAGTTCAAGGCCTTTGAGAATTAATATTGATGCTTGTCTTTCGCGAGAACTACCTTTTTGTATCCGATATGTAAGTTCTGGGACCGCTTCGATGCCAAATTCTTTGATAGTCATGCCCGCCTGATATCTCGTGATAATATTTTTTGAATCAAGGCGCTCAAGAGCCTTCGTTAATCTAGTATCATCATCAATAACTTTTTTAATTTCTGGAAGGTTTTGATTTTGTATTGCTGCCAAGTCGGCTTTTAAATAATCCAGCTCTTTTTTTATATTATGATATCTGCTTGAAGATACATCCCAGGTCCAAATCCAGACGAAAAAGGAAAAGATAAAAATAGCAAGAAGATATAGTTTATTTTTAGATGTCTCAGTCATTTTTTATTTTTCTTTTATTCATCAACGGTTCTTAACGGCTTCTTTATATCCTTTTGGTATCATTGTAAAAGTAGCTCTACCACCTGATAGCTTTGGCAAGGCTTTGCTGAAACCAAACATTTCGGAGAGAGATACGATACAATTTATTCTTTTAAGCATTCCCTCGTCACGCATTGCGTGAATTAATGCATTTTTACTTTGCAGGAAGTTGGATATTTCGCCTACAGTGTTTGACGGGGCATTAATCTCAAGTTCCATGATTGGTTCAAGGATTTTTGTGTCAGATTTTTTTAGAGCGTCATTTAATGCGGTCATAACAGCAGCTGTTACTGCTTCTTCGGTTGTATTACTGTTAGCTTCTAATTCGAGCAGTTCTGCTTTTAGATATATGAGGGGATAGCCAAGGAGTCCTCCGGTATTAAGTCCGTCTTTGAGGGCTTTTGTGGCAGCTTTTATAAACTGTTTTGTAACAGGACCGTTTTCTTTTAGATGATTTTTAATAATAATATGTTGTTCTTCATCTTTATAGGGTGTAATTTTTATAGTTACTTCTGCCCACAATTCGGTTTCTCCCATAAGTTTGTGGAATTGCGCTTTTGCGGTTATTTTTGTTATTGGAGTTTCTCTTAGTGCTACGCGGGGTTTACCAATTTTTAAGTCGAGATTAAATTCATTTTTAATCTTGTGTTCTGTTATTTCAAGGTGAAGCTCGCCCATCCCTGAGAGAATGTGTTGACCGGTTTCTCTGTCTTTTTTTAGATTAAGGGTAGGGTCTTCCAGACATACAAGATTAAGTACTTTTCCCATTTTGTCTTTGTCTTTTGAAAGTTTTGGTTCCACAGCAACAGATATTACCGGTTCTGGGAATATCATCTCTTCAAAGACAACTTGTTTATTCGGTTCACAAAGTGTATCCCCTGTTGCGATATTTCTTGGACCGATAATTCCGATAATGTCTCCAGGTCCCGCTTGTTCGACTGACTGAATATTTTCAGCGTACAAGCGTAAGAGTCTTTTTATTTTTAATTTTTCTCCGGTTCTGGGGTTATAAACAATGGAGTTTGGTTTTATAATTCCTGAATATGTTCTTAGGTAATATAATGTTGTTGTTGTACTTGCAACTACTTTAAAAATAACTCCTATAAATGGTTGAGTTTCATCAGGCATAATTGTTATGGAAGCGTTATTTTTTATTGTTTTTGCATTTGGAGGTTTTGTTTCAAGAGGAGAGGGCAGGTAGTCTATTACAGCATCCATTATTGCCTTTATACCTATGCTATTTTTAGCAGACCCTGTAAAGACTGGATAAAGATTCTTTTTTATTGTCTGTTTTGTTATTTCCTTTTTTATTATTTCTGTAGTAATTGGTTTTTCCTCAAGATAGAGAGATGTAATTGTGTCCGAATAATTAGCGAGTTTTTCTATCATACTTTCGCGAGCATCTTCTGCTTTTTCTCTAAGATTTTCTGGAATTTCAATTATTTCTTCGAGTGCATCTGCCGATTTTTCTTCTTTATATCGATGATATTTCATCTCAATAAGATCTATAATCCCGTGAAATGAGCCTTCAGATCCGTCGGGAATTTGCAAGGGAAGTGCACAGTCCTGAAAAGTTTCATTTATTTCTCTTAGGACTCTTGAAAATGATGCACCCATTCTATCCATTTTATTGATAAAAACGATTCTGGGGACATTATATTTATTCGCTTGATGCCAAACTTTTTCGCTTTGTGACTCTACACCTTCTACTGCACTGAATATAACAATGGCACCATCAATTATTCGTAAAGAACGTTCCACTTCTGCGGTAAAATCAATATGCCCCGGAGTATCTATTAAATGTATAAGGTGCTCTTTCCATGGGATGCTTGCAGCAGCAGAAACAATTGTAATCCCGCGTTCTTTTTCTTCATCGAGATAGTCGAGAATCGTTGTGCCGTCATCAATACTGCCTATAGAATGGGTTAGTCCCGAATAATACAACATTCTTTCACTGGTTGTTGTCTTTCCAGCATCTATATGAGCAATTATTCCTAAATTTCTGATTTCTTCTAAATTTTGCATAATATTTGTTGTTTGATTTTTTTTTGATTTTTTTATTTGATATTTTTATTTATTTTTAGAAATATTTTTATCTTTTTCATAGAAATTTTCAAAAATAGCTTTATAGAACGATTTAGGAAGATAGTTTTTAGGATAGATTTTGCAATAGGTGAATTTCTTTTTTTACGGAATAATAAAAGACAGAGATTTTTTATGAATTATTTTCATCCATTTCTATAAAAAACAGTGTGCCGGCGATTGTTGCGATGGGAAATATAAAAAAACTGACAAAGGGGATCATCAGACCTGTGAGTGTGATAGCTCCGAAACTTAGTCTTTTGAGAGAGTTTTTTTTGAAAAATTCGTTTTTTCTTTTGTATTTCCAACCACGCCTTCCCATTGGAAAGTCGAGGTAATCGAATCCTACGAACCATGCTTCAATAGTAAAAAATGCAATGGTTCCAATGACTGGAATAAAGAGTAGGGGGAGACATAGGATAGTTACCGTAATTTTTATAAGCAACATGACAAGAGCCGATTTCATCCCTGGGATTATGGCTTCCCAAAATGGGACTACCTCAGTTTTTTTTCTGATAATGGTTTCCACTTTTTCGCTTAGCATATCAAGAAAGGGTAAGCTGACAATATTTCCTACTGCCGAAAAGGAGAAAAAGAATAATATGCAGTAACCGATAAAATAAGAGGATCTGATAATCCATTCGAGAGCAGTCCCCCATCTTCCCCAATTCTGATTGGTTATGTAGGCATCAGAAAAGGCATTGAATCCCCAGAGTCCCAGAAAAAATAGGACTATAAATGTAATTAATGTTGAAAAAAATGCCAAAAAGACATATTTAAGGAGGGTAGGGTGTTTTTTAAGCATATTTATAGATGAAAAATATAATTCAAGGGGTCCCAAAACCTCTTTCGTGGATGTTTTTATCTGATCTGTCTTTTTTTGAATAATCTTTTTCATTTTAATAGCTTTCCTCTGTCGCTTTTTGAGGTAACTCCGGGAGAAATTCTCATTTGCTTGCCTTTCGAAACTCCGGCATTATATCCTTGCATTGAACTGTAATTAAGTGAAACCTTACTCAATTTAGGAAATTCTTTATGATATGCTTTGGTTAAAAGCGGATCTTCAGTTCTAATTAAGCTAGAAACTCTCTCATCGCTTTCTTTAACAATAGTTTCTTTTTCTTCAGAAAGTTTTTTATCATAGCCTTCATAAACTCCTTCAAGAAAAGCTTTTTTGCTATAATTGCCTTTTATTGGAATATTATGTTTTCTTTTCTCTTTTTTAAATTCGTTCCAAAGGTATTCTCCCTGATGCAATAATGCTTCAAATATATATTCTGCAATATCAAGGTTCGATGGTTCACCGAATAAGTTAAAGTAGTATTGATATGAACCTATATTCAAATCAAAAGCATTCTCTTTTTTTACAAAAACAGAACATCGTACCGCTTTTACAAAGTAATATTTTCTTAGAATTGTAAATATATCCCAATAATAGCCAGGAGTTTTTGTTAGAAATTTACCAACAGGACGAGTAATGAATACGTGTTCTGAGTTTTCGAATCCTCTCTGAGATAGATTGTGTTTAATAATTAATTCTTGTGCCTTCTTTAAAAACATTTCTGCTTCTTTTTCCGATGCACTCTCACAATGTCCCTTAGCTAGGATTTTTTTTATTTTTCCTACAATGGCTTTGTCTTTATCAGATGCAAATTCTGTCAGATCTTCTTTTGTTAAATTGGCTTTTGGTTTTATTTCAAGAATCTTGCAGGCTTCTTTGAATGCATCTCCGTGTGGTTTTTCCCTTTTTTTAAAGATCTCATCTACAAATTGGTGAGCTATTTCGTGTCGCAAGACATATTCAACGGCAGATTTTTCATAGTGGAGGAATAAATCTGCTGAGATTTTGATAAGTCGTTTTTTAGGATCCCATGAACCCAGAAGGGTTTTATTGCCTGGAAAGATTCCCAGCAATGGTTCTTGCAGTTTTATGGCGGTTTTTCTCTCAACTTCTTTATATATTTTTTGGCATAATGTAAGTAGCTTTTTAGACCACACTATCTGCATTGTATCATTGATTTCTTTGTACATTTCTATTTCCTTTGTAAAAGCATTTTAGATAGGATTACAGTATATGCAAGATTAACAGGATTGTTGTCGCGTTCACTCAATGGAACCTGCATTTTTGAGATCACCATAAGTTTGGCAGATTATTGCTGAGGTTCTGCTCTAGACCCCCGATTTTTTTTAAGCATAACAAAATACTCTAGGACATTATTGTCTTTTTTTTTATAGGGGGAAGAGTTTTTTTTCTCGCAGAAAACAATCTCCAATCGCAATCTGGCTTGACTATTCCTAAATAA
This sequence comes from Verrucomicrobiota bacterium, assembly GCA_034660375.1. GTDB lineage: Bacteria > Verrucomicrobiota > Lentisphaeria > UBA2565 > JAYEIY01 > JAYEIY01. Next base: position 278 of record JAYEIY010000281.1, on the reverse strand, counting down.
GTTGCTCTTCAGCAGAGCTTATCTCCTTTTTGTCAAACGTTTTTAATTTGCCATTTTGTTGTTATTTATCAACCTCCTTTTTTTGTTTTCCATATAAAATCACTATAATTACCACACTTATAGGCAAATGGTTTTTCTTTCTGGTTCATATAATATAGTCCAAACGCAAGCAATATTTGTGTAATTAGGTGTAATTTCTTTTTAATCTGCTGAACCAGCTATTCCTGCTTCACGTATAGATGAAATAAAGATTTTATATTCAGAAAAACAATCATCGA
>JAYEIY010000280.1:0-23881 GCA_034660375.1 Verrucomicrobiota bacterium | reverse complement strand
GTAACGGCTGATATAGCACAGAAATTTAATCATCGCTATGGGGAGACTTTTATTATTCCAAAAGAAAAAATAATGGGGGATGTTGCGGTCGTTCCCGGAACGGATGGACAAAAGATGTCAAAAAGCTATAATAATACCATAAATATATTTGGAACAGAAAAACAAATTAGAAAAACAATCATGAAAGTTGTAACAGACTCCACTGCTCTGCAGGACCCGAAAGATGCCGATAATTGCAATGTTTTTGCACTATACAACCTTTTTGCAAATAAAAGTGAAGAGCAAAGGCTTAAAGAACGCTATCAGGCAGGTGGAATGGGGTATGGACATGCGAAACAGGAGTTATTCGAAAAATTCTGGGAATATTTTAGACCATTTAGAAAAAAACGTGAAGAACTTTCACAAAATATGGATTATATTCAAGATATCTTGAAAAAAGGCGGAGAAAAAGCACGCCAGACTGCTTCTACCACCCTTGACAAAGTAAAAAAGGCAACAGGATTATAGGCTAATTAGACAGTGCACGAAAAGCCTTTTTCACTTCGACCGAAGGCTTTTCGACACTGTCTCCTTCTGTGTGCAGTTATTTTTGAGCAAATAACACTTAAAATCATTATTAACGGTCAGTATTAATCTCAAATTATGTAGAATAAAAGTATTGCATCAATTTTCGACAAGAGGAAATGTGGCTATAAACTTACTGCCTTCATTTTCCTTGGTTTCAAAAGTTAATTCTCCGCCAAGTTTTTCTATGATATTTTTGATATAGCTCAAGCCTATTCCCGTTCCTGTTTCTCTGAGTTTTTTTGCATTGGATCCACGATAGAAATCATTAAAAAGATTTGGAATATCTTTTTCAGGGATTCCAATGCCGGAATCTTTGACAAAAAGAATAACCTTGTTTTTTTCATTTGTGTTTTTTATGGCAAGACTTCTTTAAGCATCAAATTATCTCTTTATATATCAAGGAGATAAAAGTTTTTTTTTGAAATCCAACTTTTACTATTTCTTTCGACATAATCATCATCTGCAGAAAAATGAATTCTAGAATGGTCTTTGCGAATGCAAATATTTGCATTCGCAAATACCGTTCGGGGGCTCACTTTCCCCGCTCTACGAGCTAAGAAATATTTGCATTCGCAAATACCGTTCGGGGGCTCACTTTCCTGCCACTTAATTATTCTGTCAATTTATTGTTCTGGTTTATCCAGTTTGGGGTAAAATAAAAAATCTGGAAAAATACATTGTAATTAAAAAAAAATCTACCAACATTCTGCTTTTTTATCCTAAAATTTGAATTACTTTACCCACCTTTGTAAAACAAATAAATTGCCACAAACATACGGATAGTTTTTATTCGTTCATTCGTGGCTAACAATTTAAAATTTTCAACTAAAAAGAGAATAAAATAAATATGGAATGGATAAATTTTATCATTTTCCCGTTAGTGGGATGTATTATTGGAGCATTAACCAATGAAATTGCTATAAAAATGCTTTTTCGACCCTATAAAAAGTGGACTTTATTTGGGATAAAAATCCCTTTTACACCTGGAGTGATTCCCAGTCAAAGAAAGATAATAGGAAAAAATATTGCGGAGACTTTTGAAGCAAATTTGCTTTCCGGAGAAGAAATTCATGCAATAATTACGGGCGAAAAGACAAAAAGACTGCTTGAAGATAAGATTGAAGAATTTTCTAAGGAATCTCTTGGAGCCATGGCTGGATTATTTACTCCATTAAAACCCAAAATCGCTGACAAAATTCTTGAGGCGATAGAAGAGATTGCTGATAAAGCGATTGCCCACGGGGGAGAACTCCATATTGCCAAGAAGATAGAAGCAAAAATAGATAACATGCATATTGCCGAACTTGAAGAATTGATTCTGGGATTTTCAAGAAAACAATTTAGGCACATAACCTTTTTTGGAGGAATAATAGGAATTCTCATCGGCCTGGCACAGGCTGTTATAGATGGATTGCTTTAATATAAAAATTTAAAATGAAAAATTGAGAATAACTAAGAATCGTAGAATAATTGAAAAAACATTTATTCTTATGTCCCTAAAACAAAGTCGCTTGAATTAAATCTTTTATTTTTTCTATCAACTCTTCAATATAAAGAGCCATATATTCTTCAATTATGCATGAAGAATGTGGAGTAATTTTCATCTGTGGATGTTCCCATAAAGGAGAGGAAATCGGCAATGGTTCTTGCCCAAATACGTCCAGAGATGCACCTGCCAACTCTTTGTTATCAAGGGCTTCAACAAGAACATTTTCATCAATACAATTCCCTCTACCCAAATTATAGAAAAATGCTGTTTTTTTAAGTAATTGAAAATGTTTTTTCTTAATTATATTATCTGTTCCTGGAGTTTTAGGCAAAAGTGTTATCAGATGATCTACAGTAGGTAAACATGAATTCATTTCATTGAGAGTAATTATGGATAAACCATCTGCTTGAAACCTATTTTTCTTTTTTTTCCGAACAACTCCGACAACAGAACATCCTAAGAAAAGAAAAAGTTTTGCACAGCACAGACCTATATTACCACAACCCAGAATTAACACCTTCTGACCCCTTAGAATTCTTGAAGGACTACCATAATTCCTATCCCATTTTTTCAGCTGTTGATTTTTGTCTGCCTTTTCTTGTTTGCGAAGGTTGTAAAGTATCATTCCAAGCAAGGCCTCTCTGATAATAAGTCCATGAAATGTCCCGTGAAAAATTTTAATTTTATTGTCAGGGGCAGATGCAATCCAGTCATATCCGGCAGCGGGAGTAAAGATTCCTTTTAGATGTGGAGCTAGATCATACCATTCTTCCTTAAAAATCCATGTGATAACAATATCTGCATTCTTCAAACTCTCTTTAAAGTCATCAGAATTCTGACAGTATTCAAAATTAATTTGCGGGAATGCAGTGGAAAGTTTTTTAAAAAGGATCTTTGACATATTGAATGCAACTACATCACTGCAAAGATATACAGAAGCAGATATTTTTGTATTATTCTTACCCATAATTAACTCTATAATTTTTTAGTTTCCAAGCACAATAAACTAATATAAAATTTTTCTACTTCAAACCTAGCCAAACCTTCTTTTTGCTCTATTAATTTCATCAAATTATATTGCATATTTTGACAATCAGAATCACTCGAATTATTGATCATTCTATATTGTTTTAAATATTGTTCTAATTGAAAAAAACGTTCTGGCGGATCGATACATGCTAAGTTCCATGCTACAGAAACACTACGTAGTAAATTCTTTTTTTATTCTAATGGAAGATGATCTTCGATTTATCCTGCTGAAACTTCTAACATCATTGCTGACATTTTCATTTAAAAATTTTTCCTTTTTTATTCTTAGCTAACGATTATGGTCACGTACTACTTCTAGCGACAGCGAAAAGTAGTTACGTGCACCAATTTGATATGCTCTTCTTTTATATTTAACTTTCTATTGCTTAATTTGATTATTAAATACTTTTATACGTTGATCCTTCAAAATAGACAGGAGGATCAAATGGTCTTTCCATTTTTCCATAGTTCATATTCACTAACATCAATATCACTATTCCATACAACAGCATATCCAGCTTGTTCAACTTGTACAGCATTAAACAATGCATAATTCTTCAGGAGAGTAAACATTTATTTTTTCAATAATGGAGTGATATCGTATTTCTTCTTTTTATGATTATCAAATTCAATAATCAAAATATGATTATCCTTCGGAGCTATAGATTGTATTTTAGGATATTTCATTTTTACTAGTTTAATGGGATTAATTTGTGGAAATCTTGATTTTCCTACATTTGTTTCAATTCGTTTTTATTAATCTTAGCTGATTATCCTAAAAGGATCCTTGAAGTTATAGAGAAATTAATTTCAACAATCACATCTTTCATAAATGGTCATTTTAAAAATAAAACTTCTACTATTCAAAGAGAGCTTTAGCAAAAAACTCTGGATCGAAGGGTTGTAGATCTTCCATTCCTTCCCCCAGTCCGAGGAAGCGTATAGGGAATTTGTGTTCTTCGTGAATGGCTATTACGACTCCCCCCTTTCCAGAGCCATCTATTTTTGTAAGACATAGTCCACTTACATCACAGTATTTACCGAATTCTCTTGCCTGTATTAGGGCATTTGTCCCTGTCGAACCATCTATAACAAGCCATGTTTCATGTGGTGCACCAGGGCAGGTTTTGTTGAGAATTCGACGGATTTTTGCGAGTTCATTCATTAAGCCTCTATCTGTATGCTGGCGTCCTGCCGTATCAATTATTAACACATCAGCATTTCGGTTTTTGGCGGCACTTACTGCATCAAATGCAACACTTGCAGCATCAGCACCGTGTTGTGCCGCTATAACGGGACATTCGGCTCGTTTTCCCCATATTTTAAGTTGTTCTACGGCAGCAGCACGGAATGTATCGCATGCAGCCAGAACGACCTTTTTGCCTTCCTGTTTCCATAGATGCGCAAGTTTTGCAGCGGTTGTTGTTTTTCCTGAACCGTTTACTCCAATCATCATGACAATAGTTAATTCCTTCTGCATATTGATTTCGGGATATTCTACATCAGACAAAAGTCTTTTTACATCTGCTTCTGCAATTTGCATAATATCTTCTACTGTTGCAATATCACCCTGTTCATACCGGTCTCTGACATCGTTAACGAGTCTTGATGTAGCAACTACTCCCATGTCTGTACCTATCAGAACTGCTTCGAGATAATCATAAGACTCTTCTGTCCATTTTTGTGATCCAGAAAAAACAGATTTCAAATTTCTGGTAAGAGAGGTTTTTGTTTTTTTGAGACCTTTTTTAAATATTTTAAATAAAGACATAGCTTATTCCATTTTTTCTTTTTCAAGGTTATTTTTTATTTTATCCAGAACTCCGTTAATAAACTTATATGATTGTTCTTCAGAAAAAATTTTACTTAATTCAAGGGCTTCGTCCATGATTACGGGGGGGGGGACTTCTGTATACATAAGTTCATAAAGTGCAAGTCTTAATATATTCCTATCGACGATAGCCATACGCTCTATGCGCCAATTTTTTGCGGAGTCCGCAATTTTTTTATCAAGCTCTTCTTGATTATTCAGTATTATTTCCAATATTTTTTTTATTTCTTCCTGCCTTTTGATTAGGAATTTTTTACATTGGGGAAAATCTTCTTCCATAGTTCTCGGGAGGTATGGGAGTATTTTTTCAAATTCAATTATATCTGCTTTGAGAGTATCTATAGCGACAAGGCATTGAATGAGTGTTTTTCTCTTAATTCTCGGGTGTAAATTTTGCATATAAAACCAATATAGTATTTATGGATAAGTTATTTTATTTTAGCAATTAGAGATGCCATTTCTATGGCAGTTATCGCAGCATCTGCTCCACGGTTTCCAGCCTTACTTCCGCTCCTTTCTATTGCCTGTTCTATAGTATTGGTCGTAACAACACCATAACTCACAGGAATACCTGTGGACAGACTTATCTGTGAGAGCGATTTTGATACTTCTGCATTTATATAATCTGCATGTGCTGTTGCTCCCTGAATAACAACACCAAGAGCGATTATTGCATCGTATTTGCCAGATTCTGCCATTTTCCTTGCGACTAGGGGGACTTCAAAGGAGCCTGGAACTCGAATAGCAGTAATTTTTTCATCTGAGCCACCGTGACGCACAATACAATCTCTTGCACCTTCTAACAGTTTGGACACAAAAAAATCGTTAAAACGGCTACAGACTATTCCAAAACTAAGTCCTTCTGCTTTAAGCATTCCTTCTATAATATTCATCCTTTTTTCTCCTTATTTTAGTTTCCGTTTTTTCAAAGTTATCTGACTTTGTTTTGTTAATTTTCTAGTAAAAATTCTTCTTTTAGGGAAAAAGCAAAATAATGATTTTAAAGTAGCATCTAAAAGGAACTAAGGTGCCAGATCCAGAAGTTCCGGCTTTAATTTTTCTTTCAGATTCAGCTGTATTACTTCGTGGTCCATTTCTGTTGCAATCAAGATTTTTTTATTTTCTGAGAGTGCTTTTTCGAGAACATCTAAATAACTTCTAGTAGAATATATTTCTTTATATTTTTTGTAAATCTCCACTTTTTCCTCATAGACCCGGCTTTCGGTTTCTGCCAAAAGAGCTCTGTTGTAACTATAGGATTCTGCATCCGAGAGCAGTTTTATTGCTTCTGCCTTTGCATAGGGGATAGAACTTATAGCATATTTTTCCGCTTCAATCACGGATTTTTTACTATCTTCTGTTGCGGCAATTACATCTTGAAAAGCCTTGACTGTTTGAGTTGGAGGCTGGAGATTGCAAAGCTTTACACATATAATATTGATTCCAAGTTTTTTGTTTTTTACCATTTTTCTAAGATGGGAGAGGAATAATTCAGAAATTTTATTGGTATCTTTTTTGATACCGAATGTATTATTTTTATTTTTTTGTATGGCAGAAAATATATCATTCTGAATAAGAAATTGTGTTAATTCGCGGGTGGCTAAATTTTCAAGAAAATTATCTGGGTCGAGATATCCATAATAATATTCTGATACATTATTGATTGTATATTGAATTATTAAATCAACCGCGATTAAACTGTAGGGAACATTTGCATTTTTTCCTGGTCGTGCGTCTATACGTACGCCTCTACGTGCGTTTTGACTTTCTGGGTTATTCGCAACAAGAAATAGTTCTGAATTGGGGACTCTCCTTGACCATAGCAATATTTTCTCATCTTTTACCGGAGAGAAACCAATGGATATTTGTCTTATTTTTTTTGAATTCACACGATAAACACGAGAAAATGGCCATGGTAATCCAATATTAATCCCTTCAGAAAGAATCTCTTTGGTTGCAACAGGCTTTCCAAATACTTCATAAAGTCCATTCCACCCCGGTCTGATAAAGGTGCAACAGGAAAAAAGGATACATATTAAAAACTGTATACTAACAAACGGAATCAAAAATATAACAACTCCACGTAGGAGAGCATCTTTTGATATATCAATTCCAAATTGATATTTTATTGCTTTCTGAAAGTGTCCAGCAACCAGCGATGGTGAAGCAAATAATATTGCAATCCTACTCTCATAAATAAAAGAGAGCTGGCGTTTTTTAGAACTGTAGAAACTCAAGACAAAAGAGATGATCCCTTCTATCCCTACAGCAGTAAGAAATAGTATGCATATCCAGGCAAATGGACCTTCAAAGGAAGGAAGTTCAAGCGAAGGCTTTAAAAGTAATACGGATATAGCATAAATGAAGGAGAAATAAGAAACAGCAACAAGATACCCACCCGTTCCCTGTAGATAACGCCTGTTTGCAGTTTGTGAAAGTCCAGACAAATATCGCCCTGCTATAAAAAAGACAAAAAAGAGAATAAATGAAACCGCTGAAATAAAAACCACATTCCCGGTTACTTCTGCACTTTCTCCCTTTAATGCAGAAATGATAATTCCACTTAAAACTAATGCTACCACAGAGTTTATTACAAGTAAGGAAGGAGCAATTATTTTTTCAAACTGCTTTAGAGACCTTGCAGCACTTAGAGCATCTTCAGCTTCTACAGAAGAAAAAATAGCATTATTAGAATCCTTCGCATTACTTTCTTCTAATTGTTCTTCTGCGGTCAAACGGGCAAGTCTGCTATTTAGATATGATGTTAATGCAACAATTATTCCGCAGACACACCATGATGCAATTGCATAACCTGCATAACCCGGCAAAAGATTACTCATAGAATAAAAAGTTATAGATCCTAAAAGGTATAGTCCTATTGCTGCTCCCAATATTTTTTCATTTGAAGATGGTATATTCATAATTTAGTCCGTAACCTCACGTTTATTGAAAATCAAGACTGCAATAGATAATGATAAAAAAGTCCACAATATTGTATGAATAATACAAAACATCCAATATCCCCACCCAATTCCTATGTTCTCAGCCAACCTGTCAGATATCCAGAAAAATTGCCAATTAGGGATTGCAATTGCTGCAATATTGTGAGTTACAACATGTGATGTGCCCGTTGTAATAATGTATTCGCCAAGAAGTCCGAGAAAAAATAAACTTGAACAAAATATTAGAAAAACCGGGACGTCAAAAAGAATTGTGAGTGGGATTATTGTGGATATAAAGATAATGATTCCACATGCCAGCAAGAAACCACCCTGGGCAGTTATCCAATCAACATTTTCTCCAAAAGATTGTCCTGAACCGGTCGGAGCTATAAAGTTGGCTATAAGAAAAGTCGTCAAAAAGCAACATAGCAAGGCTACATTTGCCTGCCAGACATAACATCCTCCAAAAAGATAATGCTTTACAGCCATCATAGCAATTGCCAGAATAATAGAGGCGACATAAAACGAAATAGTCACGGTATCAAGAATATCATGCTCAGATGGCATAAATCTGGTTACCCATAACATTGCAATAACTGCTGTAAAGTGAACAACCATTACTGCACTGACCAATCCCGTCCATTTTCCCAAAATAAAACCAATTGCTCCAACCGGACGACTCAGCAAAACTGAGGCAGCACCCCTTCGTATATCTTCTACAAGAATCCTGACAGCTCCAAGACTCGAAGCAATACATCCCCCCGCAAAAATCAATGCCAGACTCTGATCTCTGACAAGACGCAAATGCCCCCCAAATGTAAAACTCGGCAGACTTGCAAATAAGGCTAGAGAAACCAGTAAAACTAAAATAAGTGTAAGAAAAAATGGATCCCCTAACGAATGTACAAAAGAATTGCGCGAGATTGCAAAATATTGTTTAAACCATCTAATCATAAATAAATTCTCAATTATTTTACTTTGTTTGACAAAAAACTCTCTTGATTGATAATGTGTACTTTCCCCACCGATTATCAAGGTAAGATAGGATTTTATTTTATAGCAACAACCTGTCCATTAAGTTTTTCTATAAAATCTTTAAATTCTGGAAATGTTATATTTGCGGACTCCGCAGAATCTATGACGGTTGAGCCTGCTGTCATCATTCCGGCAATTGTCAGCGCCATTACTACGCGATGATCTGAGTGCCCACAGACATCCGCAGAATTCAGTTCAGTCCCTGTGATTATCAATCCATCCGGCAACTCTTCTATATCTGCCCCCATTTTTTTGAGTTCTGACATCATCACCTTTATTCTGTCCGTTTCTTTTATTCGAGCTTGTGCTACATTGTAGAGTTTTGTTTTTCCTTTTGCAAAACAGGCTGTAACAGCCATCATCGGAAGTGCATCCGGGGTTTCATTCATATCTATGTCAATGCCGTTCAGTTCGCCCCCCTTAACCGTAATGTTACCATTTGTGTGAACAGAGATGTCCGTTCCCATGCGTTTAAGATATTCAACAACCTTTTTGTCGCCCTGTGTGTCCTCAAGATCAAGTCCGGAACATATAATTGAATTTCCTTTTATAGCGCCTGCACATAGAAAAAATGTCGCTGTAGAGAAATCAGCTGGTATCTGAGTAGAAAAAGCTTTATATTTTTGTCCTCCCGAGATATAAAAAGAAGTCATTTGAGGATTATGAGTTAGTTTTATACCTTGTTTTTGCAGCCAATCAAGAGTCATTTGTACATAAGGTTTTTCATTTAGAATGGGGACTATTATTTCTGTATCATTTTCGGCAAGCGGACATGCCATAAGAAGGCTTGTCAGATATTGACTACTCTGACATTCTATCTGCGTTTTCCCCCCACAAATTTTTCCTGAGATTGTGACAGGAGCACAGCCATTTGGCGAAAAAATATCTGCACCCAGTTGATTGAGAGATTTTATCAATGGAGCAATTGGTCGCGAACAGATCTGTTTATCTCCGGTAAGTGTAATTTTTGCGGAGTCCGCAAATAGTGCTACTGAGCCCATTGCCAGTCTAAGAGTTGTGCCTGAATTACCTACATCAAGAGTTTTTTGCGAAGTTAGCACATTTTTCCCTACGCCCTTTATTACCCAGCAATCCTTCTGTTCAATAATTTCTGCACCGAGAGCTTGGTAAATATTTATTGCTGAGAGTGTATCGGAAGAAACCAGCGGATGTTTTATATAAGATGTCCCTTCTGCGAGGCTTGCTATTAAGACGGCTCTAATTGTGTGTGATTTAGATCCAGGAATCCTTACATTTCCAGTAAGAGATGATTTTTGTGTTTTAAATTTCATAAGCAATATTTTTCTGTTTTTGTGAATTTATTTAAACTCTGCACGAAAAGATTTAAAAAAAACAAAAACCTTTTCATACAGACTTTCTAGATTCAAAATCAGATATTTTGAATTTTATTTGAGATGAATAGTGACCGTTCACGATCATTTTAAGTGTTATTTGCTCAAAAAACAATTGCAAACAGAGACAGACAGTGTACGAAAAGTCTTTGAGTGAAGCGAAAAAGACTTTTCGTGCAATGTCTATTTAGATTTTAACCAAAAAATAAATAAGGATATAATGATGCGCTTAGAAGCAATACTGAATGAATTTATGGAATAAACCAAATTTTAAAGATTTAAAAGCTAATTTAATATTAAAAATGCTTCACGCAAATATGGAAAAAGAACCTATGTGAATCCCGAGAGTCAGTGGAGCGTGAAAGTAAAAAAAAACCCTGCAGTATAATTATACACGGCAGGGTTATTGTTTTTGTAGCATTGAAAAAACCGTTATTTCTCTTCAGCTTTCTCTTTTTCTTCAATTTCTTCTTCAACTTCTTCTTCCCCAGTTTTTTTTTCTTCCTCCGGAGTCGCCTCAGCTTTTTCTTCTTCAACTTCTTCAGCAGGAGTTTCTTCTTCCAATTCGCCTATAAGATCTGCTAAATCATCTTTCACATCAGATTTTTTTTCGGCGGATGTATCAATCTTTTCTTTTGAGGAAGTTTCTTCTGAATTTGAGAGTAATTCGATCAAGCACATCTCTGCTCCATCTCCTAGGCGTCTATCCATTTTTATTATTCTTGTATATCCGCCATTGCGTTCTTCAAAACGTGGTACAATCTCGTCTATAAGCTTAGAAACAGCATCCTGTTTTGTACTTTTTGTCCCAAAATACGGTTCTCTACCGGTTTTTATTTTAAGGATAGAGATGATTTTTCTACGTGAAGACAAATCTCCAGCAGCTGCCTTTCTTGCAAGTTTTATTAATTTTGCAACAAATTTTCTAAGTTCTTTAGCCTTTACGACTGTGGTTTTGATTCTTTCCTCCATTACAAGACTTGTTGTCATATTTGCCAACATTGCCCTACGGTGTGCGGAGGTGCGTCCTATTTTAAATGTATCTACACGATGGCGCATTTTTTAATATTCTCCTTTTTCGTCTTTTTTCGGTAAAGCGGCAAGAAGCTCTTCTTTTAAAGTAGCACCAAGCCGTATATCCATTTCTTCCAATCTTTCTTTTATTTCATCAAGAGATTTCTTTCCAAAATTGCGAAATTTAAGCATTTCTGTTTCAGTTTTAGTAACCAACTCACCTATGATGTCTATATCAGCGCCTTTTAAACAATTTTCAGAACGAACAGAAAGGTCAAGATCTCTGACATTCATCATTAGTTTTTTAAGCAATTCTTCATCTTCTTTGCTGGTAATCCGAGGGATTGGTTCATCCTCTTCTCCTTCAACAGTAAAGAAGATTGAAAGATGTTCTCTAAAGATAAATGCGGCTTGTTTTACTGCGTCCTGCGGTTTCAGACGTCCATCTGTCCAAACTTGCAGTTCAAGCTGGTCATTATCTGTTGATTTACCTATACGACAGTCTTCTACGTTATACACAACACGTTGTACAGGACTGAAAATACAATCAATAGGAATAATTCCGATAGGGTGGTCGTCACGTTTATTTTCTTCACTGGGTTTATATCCACGCCCTTTTACTATTTCAAATTCTATCCTGAGTTCTTTTTCTGGGAGTTTATCTGGATCAGCAATTGTACATATAACATGTTCCGGATTCATTACTTTTGTAAATCCATCTACACTAATATCCCCTGCAAGTACAGGACCAGCTTTTTCTTTTATTACTTCTATCTTTCTAGGCGTTTCTCCGCTGCACTTAAGTTTGAGATCCTTTACATTCATTACAATTTCGGTAACATCTTCGACTACTCCGGGAATTGCGGTAAACTCATGATCTACATTATCAATTTTTATTGCAGATACTGCAGCTCCTTCGAGAGAAGAAAGTAGGATTCTACGAAACGAATTACCTATGGTATGACCGAAACCTGTTTCAAAAGGTTTAATTGTAAACTTTGCATAAGTATCCGTAACATCAGTAATATCAATTGAATCGGGCATCACAAATATGGGTCTATTTGCCATTCAAGCACCTCCTCTTTTCTAAAATTTAAATACGTCGTTTTTTGCGTGGGCGGCAACCATTATGAGGAACAGGGGTAATGTCTGATATCATATTAATCCGCATTATTTTTGCAATCCCTTTAACTGCTGATTCACGACCACTTCCGGCACCTTTTATCTTTACATCTACTTCCTGCATTCCATAATCAGATATAACCTGTTTTGCAACAGACTCACCTACTAGTTGAGCTGCATAAGAAGTACTTTGTCTAGACCCCTTAAAGCCTTCCTTTCCTCCAGAAGACCATGCAAGGACATTACCACGTCTATCTGATATAGAAATTTTGGTATTGTTAAAAGTAGCAATAACATTTGCTATTCCGGAACGAGTTGAACCTCTTTTTCCTTTAACTACTTTTGTTTCTTCAGCCGGAGCTATATCAATATCTTCTATGTCAGTAAGGTTACGACCTTCTGTTTTCTGGGACTTCTCAACGTTCTTTATGTTTTCTTCTTCAATATTCTTTATTTCTTGTTCTTTTAAATCTTCAGCCATAAATTGCCTCTTTGTTTATGCTTGTGTAGTAAAATTATGTTACAGTAATCTCAGCTTATTTAATCAGGTTTTGACATCTTTCGTGCTGCTCTGTCTCTGATAGCACCAACTGTACGTTTTGCTCCTTTACGAGTTCTAGCATTTGTTTTTGTACGCTGACCTTTAACAGGTAATCCTCTACGATGTCGGATTCCACGATAACATTTAATTGCTGCCAGACGTTTTATATTCTGCTGTACGCTACGCTTTAACTCTCCTTCAATAGTATAGTCATCCTGGAGAAGTTTTGTTATTATCGTAATCTGTTTTGGTGTTAAATCCCGTGCTTTTAGACTGTGGTCAATCTTGAGTTTTTTACACATCTCAGCAGCGGTTGTACGACCAATCCCATATATGTATGTGAGTGCGATATCAAGACGTTTATTATCCGGAATATCTATTCCTAATATTCTTGCCATGGTACATCCTCTTTTTTAAGGTAAAATTTTACTAAATCGCAACAGATTCAGCATCATTATTATATTGTCAGTGATTTACTATCCCTGACGTTGTTTGTGTCGCGGATTTTTACATGTTACACGGAGAATTCCATGTCTTTTAACTAGGCGACAATCTTCACATCTTCTTTTTACTGAAGCTCTAACTTGCATAATTCTAACCTCTATTTTTTTTAACTAAAAATTTTCTAGGTCTACCGAGAAAAGGGCGCTGAATATAAAACTATTTCTTAATTTATCAACTGTCAAAAGAAAAAAATTATTTTTTCCTGTAAACAATCCTTCCTTTTGTCAAATCATAAGGGGACATTTCAAGAGTAACTTCATCTCCCGGCAAGATTCTAATAAAATTCATTCGCATTTTGCCACTTATGTGAGCTAATATACTATGTCCATTTGGCAATTCTACATTAAACATAGTATTTGGCAATAGTTCTTTAACTATTCCCTCAACTGTTATAGTTTCTTTTTCTTTTGCCACGTGAGTACCTCTGGTTTACTTTCTGTTATCAATATCATATGTTCAAAATGTGCGGAAAGAGAGCCGTCCGCTGTCACGGCAGTCCATTTATCAGATAAAACTTTTACTTTGTGAGTTCCAAGCGTAATCATTGGTTCAATTGCTAAAACCATGCCTGGGTGAAGCCGGCAACCTCGTTTACGTACCGCATAATTGGGTACTTCCGGTGGTTCATGAAGTTTTTTTCCACAACCATGCCCGACAAACTGCCTTACTATACCGAGTTTTTCTTTTTTAACAAATGTTTCTATTGCTCTTCCTATATCATTCACAAAATTATTTTTACGGGCAGCATCTATCCCAACGTATAAACTCTCTTCTGTTATACTCATAAGCCGAGCTTTTTCATCCATTAGAGGACCAACGCATACAGTTCTTGCTGTGTCGCCAATACAACCATTATATTTTACTCCCACATCAAAACTAACCAGGTCACCGTAGGCAATACGCCTATTAGGCGAACCAAATCCATGTACAATTTCGTCATTAAGAGATATACATACCTGTCCAGGAAATTTATGATATTGGTAAAAAGCACTGGTTCCTCCGGTATCGGCAATATATTCTTTTGCAAGCTCATCAAGTTCAAGAGTTGTCATACCCGGTCTAACTACTTGAGCCAACCTGTCACGAACTTCTGCTGTCTTGGCAGCTGCAATCTTAATTCCGGCAATATCTTGCGGAGTATGAACTATATATTTTTTTCCCATATAATAACCCAAATGCAATGTCATAAATTTCTCGTGAGCACATAAATTACCTATTTATAATTTATTAGCAAGTGAATTTATGAAAAAAATTTCACTACCCCCCTGAATCCTCGGACTTTAAGTAGACTCTAAACAAAAATATTTGGAGAAGACAGCTATGAAATCGTTAAAATTACGACAAAGTAATTATAGCGCGCCAGACTGCTATCCAGAATGGAATTGTAAGGATGCATAGGAGATAGCATACTATCATAATACTTCCAACTTTCTGGGTATCTCCTCCGTAATTTCGGATTTGTAAAATTGTTCCTGTTGCAGGAGCGGAAGCGGCTTCCAGTACCAAAAACTCTGCAAGAAAAGGATATGTTAGATGCAATCCTGTAGCATTAAGCACAAAAATTGTAATTATTGGGACAAACACAAGCTTTACAATAACAACCCTCAGAATATCTTTTGTTGGAGCCCATTTTTTGAATGAAATAGATCCTAGTGTTGCTCCCAAGACTAGTGTTGCGACCGGAATTGCAGCCCCCCCGATTAAGTCTATTGCTCCCATAACAGGTTCTGGGATAAGCCATTTTGTATGCGTAAAAACGACAAGGAGTCCAAAAAAATTAGCATAGAGGGGTGGCGTAAGTAATTTTTTTAATGACAGTTTTTCATTTCTTTCTGTTGACAATTCTTTTCCTATACTCCAGAGGATAGGACTCATTGCAATAGTAAAAAGGAATACATATAACGAAAATTGACCAAAGTTATCTTTGTAAACAAATGCCCCGATAGGCAGTATCAGATATGATGCATTATGAATCCCTGACAAAGAAAGCATATTTTTTTTCTCAGGTAGTTCCCGGATAAAAAACAGAGCTCCCAATAGTAGACCTGCAAAGATAATCAATACTGCTGAAACAGGGATTAACCACCATATTTTAAAAGCCCCGGGATCAAAATAAGTTACCAGTTTTGAAAAGATAAGACATGGTAAAAAGATTTTTATAGTCACGCTTGCTAAAAATTTGACTTGTTTTGGAGTAATGATTTTTTTGCGAACTAATATCCCTCCCGCTATAGCAACAAGAGTAATCTGTATAACAGCTTTGAATATTAATATAAAGGTTGGAAAGAAAATGTTATTCATTAAAAACCGGCCTGACTCAGTGTTTCCATTGTAAGGGTGGAGGAATTGGATTTTGTAAATTCTAGTTGTCTAATGACATATTTGCCGATAATGTCTGTCTCGATATTAAGGCAAGCGCCCTTTTCCTTTTCATTTAAGGCAGTTTTCTGCCAGGTATGTGGAATAATATGAACCGCAAACGAGGTCTCTAACAATTTTGCAACCGTAAGAGAGATTCCGTCTATTGCAACGCTTCCTTTTTCAACAAAGTGTTTTTTATACTCTTTTGGTAATTCTAATTCGATAATGTATTCATTATCTTGAAAGCTTATATCAAGGATCTTAGACGTAGTATCTATGTGTCCTGTCACTAAATGACCTCCCAGGCGATCTTTTAAAGACACAGCCCGCTCAAGATTGAGAGATGCCCCCAAGAGAATTTGTCCTAGATTTGTTCTATCTAATGTTTCTGCAAGAGTATGAAAGATTAAAGTATTTTCTTTCTTTTCGTCAACGGTTAGGCAGACACCATTGACAGCAATACTATCACCCAGAGCAATTGTATTGTTAGATAAAAAAGATTTAACAGTTAGCCGTCCCGAATTGCCTGTTTTTTCCCGTGATTCTAAAAATCCTGTATTTTCTATTAATCCTGTAAACATTTTTATTAAAATAAGGTTAATTTTTCATTTATTAATCTATACTTTTCTCCTGTTTCCGGGCAAATTCCGATTCCCTCCGAGTTTATGTCAAGAATCACACCATTTTTTGAGACCCAACCCTGAATTCTGCTTGGAATCCCGTAAACAAGTGCATAATCAGGAACATCTTTAGTAACTACACTTCCAGCTCCGATAAATGCATAACAACCGATCTCCACGCCACATACAATTGTGGCATTAGCACCAATTGAGACTCCTTCTTTTATTAAGGTCTTTTTGTATTCGTTCTTTCTTTCCACAAATGCACGCGGATTAATGACATTGGTAAAAACCATTGAGGGACCACAAAACACATTATCCTCAAGAATAACATCATCATAAATAGATACATTATTCTGTATCTTGCAACCATTTCCCAGAACTGCCCTGCCCCCAATATTCACATTTTGTCCTATAGAACATTTTTCTCCGATTTCAGCACCCCGCATCACGTGAGAAAAATGCCATATTTTTGTGCCATCGCCGATTTTACAGGGTAAATCAACGTAACTACTCTCATGTACAAAATAATCAGACATTCTTTTTTCCTCGGTTTTATCCATTAATCTCAAGTAAAGTTCAAACTCTCTGATTCTGAACCTAGAGAGCCTGTGCTAAAAGCTTTTTTGCTCTTTAAAACCTTTCGTGCAAGATCTAACCCTAGATTTAGTACCAACGCTTAACCGCAAAACCGTCAACGATCTTTAACGGCGATTAAGGGGTAATGGAATTTTTACACCTTCTTTTGCAGAGAGATAAATAGCTCTTATAATCTCTAAACTCTTCCTCCCTGAACGTCCATCCGTATCTGGTTCTGCATTACCATTTAAAACGTCAAGTACATTTTTGTAATAACCAGTATGTCCAAATCCATATATGTTAGGCGGATTATAGTTAGAAGTTGTAACTAGCTTATCATCATCGTCATAATCCTCAAATTCCCATTTGTCAACGTGATTGATAGCTACCCCCCCAACCTTGACAGTTCCCTTTTCTCCCAAAATGGTTATGGATCCTTCAAAGTTTTTGGGGTAGGTCAGCATGGTTACATTTATTGAGGAAATAAGACCACTTCTGAATTTAATAATAGCAGATCCGGTATCTTCTGTTTCAACTTTTCTTGACATCGTAGCTGTCATAGCCATAACACTTTCAGCTTCTCCAAACAACCAGTGCATAATATCAACATAATGACTGGCCTGATTCATAAATGCTCCTCCATCAAACTCCCAGGTGCCACGCCATTTCGCTGAATCATAATAATCCTGTGGCCTCTGCCAAAATACGTTTACATGAGCAGCATAAATATTTCCGAATCTATTTTTTTCTACCGCTCTCTTAAGAAGTTGCATAGTCATATTGAGACGATTTTGTTTTACAACAAAAAGAGGTGTTTTATATTTATCACATGTTTTTATAAAACTATCAGCAGCAGGAAGCGTTATAGCCATAGGTTTTTCTGTAATGACAGCCTTTCCATATTTCGCAGCAAGAATCCCATGTTCGGGATGAAGTCCTGAGGGCGTACATATTGCAACTGCATCTATGTCAGCATCCTTAAGCATCTCTTCGTAATCATAATATGCTTTTATGTTTATTTCTGCAGCTGCTTTGTCAACTTTTTCACTATCAATATCACAAACAGCAGTTAAAACACTCCCCTCATTCTGAGAAATTGCCTCAACATGAGTATAGAATATTCTACCACAACCCAAAATTCCAAATTTTATTCTTCCCATAGAAAAAACTCCGTAAAAAGTTAAAATAATTTTAATTGAACTTCATTTGAAGAGTTCACATATTCTGATACATTATGGCGCAAATTTAACAATGTTCATTTCTGATTATCTGGGTAATATAGTTTTTTAATAAATAAAAAACAACCGTAAATACTATAATCATTCTAAAAAATTAAAATAAGGGGAATAAAATGTTTAACGAAATTTCTGAAAAAATGATCAATGATACTTATCAACTTGCAGAAAAAAGGTACAGTCAGCTCGGAATAGACGTAGATGCTGTAATGAAAAAAAATGGAGGATTTATCCATATCTCTTCACTGCTGGCAAGGTGATGACGTAGGAGGATTTGAAGTTAAACCGGAGGGGCTTAGTGGTGGAGGTATAATGGCAACAGGCAATTACCCCGGACGAGCACGCACTGCTGATGAATTACGTGCAGACCTAGAAAAAGTATTCTCCCTTCTTCCTGGAAATCATAGAGTAAATATACACGCATGCTACCTGGAAAGTGATGGAAAATATGTAGATCGTGATGAAGTCACAGTAGAACATTTTTCTAAATGGATTGACTGGGCAAAAAAGAACAATCTAAGTTTGGATTTTAACCCGACTTTCTTTTCACATCCAAAAGCAGAAAGCGGATTAACTCTCTCAAATAGTGATGAGAAAATAAGAGATTTCTGGATAAAACATGGCGTCGCATCTCTGAAAATAGCAGAAGCAATAGGAAAAGCACAAGGAAATCCATGTATAATCAATTTTTGGATGCCCGATGGTGCAAAAGATTCGCCGGTTGATAGATGGACCCCAAGAAAATATATGAAGGAATCCCTTGATACAATTTTTGAAACTCAGTATGATGAAAGATACTGTAAACCTGCCGTAGAAAGCAAACTCTTCGGCATTGGAAGTGAAGACTATGTCGTCGGTTCATCCGAATTCTACCTCTCATACGCCCTGACAAGACAAAAGCTGCTGTGTCTGGATATGGGACATTATCACCCCACCGAAACAATTCACGGAAAGATCTCGGCAGTACTCGGATTTCTTGATGAAATATTGCTGCATGTAAGTCGTCCCATTCGCTGGGACAGTGATCATGTAGTTATATTTAATGATGATGTAAAGGATGTTTTTCATGAATTAGTGCGGGGCGATGCGATGAATCGTGTAAATATTGCACTTGATTTCTTTGATGCAAGTATAAATAGAATTGGTGCCTGGGTTACTGGTTCACGTGCAACCTTGAAAGCTGCCATGTACGCTATGCTGGAACCAACTGATATGTTAAAAAAGATGGCATCTGACGGAGATGGAGCAGGAAAACTTGCCTTGTTGGAAGAACTGAAAAGTATGCCCTTCGGCGCTATCTGGGATAAATACTGTCTGAACAACAATGTCCCGGTATCATCCTCATGGCTTAATCAAATGTATAACTATGAAACAGAAATTCTTTCTAAGAGATAAGATCTAAAAGAAATGATAGTGCCATATTTTGAAACACCAAATACTCAAAGCTTCCTTTTATGTTGATTAATAAAAATCATCTTACTTATTGCATGAATATACATTCGGGGAATTCCTGGAATGATATGCTCAATGCGATAGAACATTATGTAGTCCCGATTAAACAAGAAATTGCTCCAGCGACAGACTTCGGTTTGGGACTAAGACTTGGAGCAGAAATGGTTTCTAATATAAGTGAGAGTAAGATTGCCTCTTTTAAAAAAATGCTTTCCGATTACGACATGTATGTTTTTACTGTAAATGCATTTCCTTATGGTGTTTTTCACAAAAAACCGCTTAAAAAAAAGGTTTATCTCCCCGACTGGGGAGAGGATGATAGGCTTATTTATACAAAAAATGTCGCTGAGACATTAGCCAAAATATTGCCTGAAAATATAAATGGCACTATCAGTACAATTCCTGTTACCTATGGGAAAAATCTTCCGTCAAAAAGTATAGCAAATATTATTTCAATCGCCAAATTTTTAGCAGAGTTAGATAAAACAACGGGGAAAAAAATAATTCTAACATTTGAACCTGAACCGGACTGTTATATTGAGGCGACTCAAGATACAATAGATTTTTTTAAGTTATTAAACAAGAACATTTCAGAAAAAATGATGCAATATCTCGGCATTTGTCTAGATACATGTCATTTTGCCCTTCAGTTTGAAGATCCCCTCAAAGCATGGGAATGCTTTGAAAAAAATGGAATAAATGTCCCTAAAATTCAGCTATCTGCCGCTCTTAGATATTCTCCAAAAAAAACACCCTCATTTAGCAGTTTTGCGGACTCCGCAAAAAATGAACTTGAGAAATATGCAGAAGATGTCTATCTTCATCAAACCAGAATAAAAAAAGATTCACGCCTCTTTTACTTTCACGATCTTTCGGATGCTTTGAAAAATCCAGAACATGGAGAATGGAGAATTCATTTTCATGTCCCCCTATATAAACAAAAATATTCAGAGACCCTTTTCTCTACATCAGACTCTATGAATACTAACTTTTTTGCAAAAATAGCTGCTTTTTCAGATCTACACCTTGAAATAGAGACATATTCTTTTAATGTAATTCCTAAAAAAGAAATCTCAATAATCAAATCTATTGAACAAGAATATTGCTTTATATTGAATAAATTATCTACAGCCAATACAAATCCTTGAGGAGAAAAAAATGAGTCTAAAATATAGCCTTCCAAAATCATGGCCTAAATCAGTCCTTCCAGAATCTCTCCTATGGGGAAAACTGCAAAACGGAATGTTAGCAGATCCACATTCTATACTAGGAATGCATAAACTTAATAAATCCTCTTTGGTTGTCAGATGTTTTGCTCCAAACGTACAAAAAGTAGAATTTATTGATGTTAGGAATGACTCTTCATGCGCAATGCAACCAGTTGATGAACATGGCATGTATGTTTTGTATGTCGAAAATGAAAATGACTTATTCCCATATAAATTAAAGCAGACTTTCCAGGGAGGAGAATATGCAAATTATGATCCATACAATTTTCTACCAGAAATAGGCGAACTGGATTTATATTATTTCAGTGGAGGAAAGCATCACGGAATCTATGATAAGCTCGGTGCACACAAAAGAATACTTGGAGAGGTGACAGGCGTAGCATTTCTTCTATGGGCTCCAAATGCTGCAAGAGTATCCGTTGTTGGTGATTTTAATAATTGGGATGGATTACGTCATCCCATGAGGAATATGGGGGAATCCGGAATATGGGAACTATTTATTCCAGGTCTTACCGAAGGAGATCTCTATAAATTTGAATTAAAAGCTCACAATGGAGATGTATTCACAAAACTGGATCCATACGCTTCAAGAACTGAATTACGACCTAAGACCTCTGGAATTATTCATGATTTCAGAAAATATAAATGGGCTGATCAGGATTGGATGAAAAAACGTCAAACTAAAAACATTCTTGAAGAGCCAATGTCTGTATATGAAATTCATCTGGGTTCATGGCAACATCCTCTGTTGAAAGAAAAAGATGAACATGGATATTACAACTACAGAGAAATAGCTCCGATTCTTGCAGAATATGCAGTTGAAATGGGCTATACACATATTGAACTGCTCCCTATTATGGAACATCCCCTCGACCAGTCTTGGGGATATCAGGTAACAGCTTATTTTGCCCCTACCGCTAGATTTGGAACGCCAGATGATTTTGCATATTTTGTGGATGTAATGCATCAACACAACATAGGAGTAATCCTTGACTGGGTGCCCGCACATTTTCCAAAAGATGAATTTGCGCTTGGCAGGTTTGACGGTACAGCACTTTATGAGCATGCAGATCCCCGTAAAGGTGAACACGAAGACTGGGGGACTTATATTTTTAATTACGGAAGAAATGAAGTAAAGAATTTTCTTATTGGAAATGCTTTGTACTGGTTTGATATTTTTCATCTTGATGGTTTACGGGTTGATGCAGTTGCATCAATGATTTATCTTGATTATTCCAGAAATGAGGGTGAATGGATTCCAAATAAATATGGTGGAAATGAGAATCTTGAAGCCATTGATTTTCTAAAAGAATTAAATGAACTTGTGCATGCAGATTATCCGGGTGCAATGATGATTGCCGAAGAATCAACAGCATTTGCCGGAGTATCCCGTCCTGTCTATCTTGGGGGTCTGGGCTTTACATTAAAGTGGAATATGGGGTGGATGCATGATACCTTAAGTTATTTTACTAAAGATGCTGTTTACCGAAAATATCATCATGATAACCTAACTTTTTCTCTCCTATATGCATTTACTGAAAATTTTACTTTACCCTTCAGTCACGATGAAGTTGTTCACGGAAAAGGCTCAATGTTAGGAAAAATGTCTGGGGATTATTGGCAGAAATTTGCGAATTTAAGAGCTCTGTATGCCTTTATGTATGCTCACCCAGGAAAAAAATTGCTTTTTATGGGGGGAGAATTTGCACAATGGAAGGAATGGGAGGATACTAACCCGCTAGAATGGTTTTTACTGGAAGATCCTTTTCATTCCGCAGTTCAGCTTTTGACAAAAGACTTAAACCGTCTCTATAAAAAAATCCCTGCTTTATACGAACAGGATTTTACGAACAGTGGTTTTGAATGGGTTGATGTAAACGATGTAGGTCAAAGTGTTTTCTCATTTATCAGATGGGATAAATCTCGTAAAACTCCTATTCTTGTAGTAGCCAATATGACACCAATTGTGCGAAAAAATTATACTCTTGGAGTTCCCGTATCGGGCAAATGGGAAGAAATACTCAACACCGATAGTAGCTTATATGAAGGTTCCAATGTTGGTAATAATGGTGGCGTTATGACTAAAAATACTCCCTCTCATTCACATCCTTATTCCCTGAAATTGACACTACCTCCACTGGGAGTTGTTTATTTTAAAATTAAGTAAACCCTCCACTAAAAGATTAAAAAAAATAAATTACGAATTAAATGAAGAATCTGTTTTTATTCAAGGCGACCTTATGGCAATAAATTCTCAGGATAAAATTCTTGTTGAAATTTTTAATAATACGGATTATTTCGACACAGAAGAAAAACAAGAAGCATTCAGAATATTCATAAATAAAATAAAAGATGGTTCGCTTGAAATAGGAAAAACAAAAAACCCAAATCATGCAAAACTTTATTTATTTGAACATAAAGAAGAGTTTAATCAAAATGGCATAAATCCGGGAACGATGATAACCGGTTCAAGTAATTTAACAAGATCAGGATTAAGAGGACAACATGAAATTAATGTAATTCTAAGAGATGACTATCAAGAAGGGAAACAGATATTTGACGAACTATGGGAATCATCAATTAACATAGTAAACGAAAATAATCTTGATGATTTTATTGCAAATGTAGAAAAAAAGATTTGGTTGGATAAATTGTATAAACCATATTTATTTTATATCAGAATGTTATCTGAATATTTTTCTATAAAAGAACCTGTAGGAATAGTACTTCCTGACGAAATAACAAAAAGTAAATTTTTCAATTTAAAGTATCAGATTGATGCAATTAAACGATCAATGGAAATTCTTCAACAACATAATGGAGTTTTAATTTCAGATGTTGTAGGGCTTGGGAAAAGCATTATAGCTTCAACATAGCATTTAATTATAAAAAGAAAGTAATTATTATTGCTCCGCCACATTTACATTATCAGTGGGATATAGAATATAGAACTGCTTTCAATTTTAATGCGGTAGTTTT
>JAYEIY010000279.1:0-5981 GCA_034660375.1 Verrucomicrobiota bacterium | reverse complement strand
TATCCCTCCCTTGGAAAAAGTTAAAATGTGATTAACTAATTTTTTCGCTCTTTGTCCCGCTTCCTGTGCAAAAACAAGGCGATTTCTAGCAGGATTATTTTTATCTAACAATTCTTCAGCAAAGGAGATATTACCCAGAAGAGTCGTTAGTATATTATTAAAGTTATGGGCAATTCCTCCCGCCAGAGTACCTAGTGACTCTAATTTACTTGCACGAGCCATCTGCTCCTCAATTTGCCGTCGCTCAGTAATGTCCTGAATAATTCCACAATATGTATAAGGTTCATCTTTCTTTTTTCTTATATTTGTTATTCTCAGCCATCTTATATCATTGCTGGCAAGGGGGATGATTCTAAAAGAAAAATCATAAATATTTCCATCTTTTTTTAGTTTATCTATTGCATCTATTGTTATCTGCTTATCTGCTGGATAAACGCATTCTTTAATGAGAGAAGAAAGATTTGTTATATTGGTCTTTTTATCTAGTCCATGTATGTTTTTCATTTCCTGGGACATCCAAAAGTCATTGTTCTTAACATTCCATTTCCAACTGCCTATTTTTGCAATAGTTTGTGTCTCTTGAAGGTCTTTTTCTTTTTCATCCAATTCTTTCATGTCGTTTTTTCTAGCTATTGCATTGGCAAAAAGAAATCCCATAGTTTTTAAAAGCAGAATTGAGTCTTCCTTTAGATTTGTGTGTGATTGAACATAATCAAATCCAAAAAAGCCCATCAAATTATTATTTATTGACAGAGGGAAAATATCTAGAGAAAGGATATCCTGCTCTTTAAGAATTTCTTTTTCCAAATGTGCCTCTGCAGGCATTTTTGCAACATCGGGAATAGAAATGCTTTTATTTGCCCGTAATCTTTCCATCAACCATGGAAAAAAGTCTATCGACAACTTTTGAAGACTACTTCTTTGAGAAGAGATTCCGTCTGTACACCATTCATGCGTATTGGATATAGTTTTATTATCTGAATCTATAAGAAAAATATAGGCACGATTTGCTTCAGCAAAGAGACACAGCCTTTCAAGAGTTTTATTTAGCGTTATACTAATCTCCTTTGCAGAACATCTAATAAAATCAACAGACAACTTATTTATTAACTTTTCAAGATTTAATTTATGACGCAATTGCTTCTCGTATTTCAAAATCTCCATTCTGTCTCTGAGAAGTACGATCATCTGGTTGCCATTTGAATCATCTTCAATAGGATAGGCAGATAAATCCATCATAATAATGTTTCCATGAGCATTGAGAAATGACTGATTCTTAAAAACTCCCCCAAATGCTTTTATCCTTTCTAAAAGATCCTTTTTCTTTGATAACTTTTCACTCGGGAATAGTGTAGAAAAGTTTCTAGAAATAAGTTCTTCCTTTTTGTAGCCCAAAATAGTTGAAACTACATCGCTGACAGAAAGAATTTTATTACTATTACCTTCTAGAAGAAATGCAATATCTGTACTTTGTTTTAAAACATGATTAAAACTATCAATGTTTTTTTGCATATAAAGCTCCTTTTTGTCTAAAGTCTAACTAAAAAAACGGCGTATCACATCATAAACAATCACTGCTGTACAATTTGCTACATTAAGTGAATTTTTATACCCAAAAACAGGAATTTTTACATGAGAATCACAAAGTGACAAGGCTTCTTCCGAGATACCCAAAGCCTCATTTCCTAAAATAAATGCCTGTGGTAAAACAAGATCTGCATTCCATACTAAAGATGCATTCTTACAGGTTTCAACAGCTGTAATGTGATTACCTTCATCTTTTAAAATAAAAATAGCATCAATAGTCTTCTCAAAATGCCGATGTTTAACAAGTTCGTCACACCCCCTCGCAGTCTTTTTAAGCTTGGGATGCGGAGGATGCGCAGTATAACCGCAAGTAATAATTTCTTTGATTCCGGCCGTCTCAGCAATGCGAAAAATATTTCCAACATTAAAAGCACTCCGAAGATTATCCAAAACAAGAATTATTGGCACTCTTCCTCCCGCTTCCTTTTGCCTATCCCCTCTCTCAACAGTTAATTCCATAATATAACTCCAATAATAATTAAATTTCCTAACAAATAAATCTATAGTCCCTTACCACTAATATTCGTATTTTTTATGGCAAGACTTTTTTATATATAAAATTATCTCATACTTACAAAATATAAAAATCGACCCTTATTAACCAGTTAGTATTAATCTTAAATAAAGTTCAAAATCTCTACATTCGGTTTATGCCCATTTGGGTGTGCGAGTAATATATAATAATTTTTCCCTCCAAAAACTGTTACATAGACTCTTTTTTGAATCTTTGATGATAATTTTTCTCCAAAAATAAACTTGGTCTTTTTAGGGATTTTTCCTTTATATCTTGCATTCCCGAAAGAGTTCTTTTTTGGACTGTAACCCGCCTTTACCCATGAATATAATAATTGCAGAAAAAATCTTTCTGAATAAATTCCTTTTTCTCT
Source organism: Verrucomicrobiota bacterium (assembly GCA_034660375.1). Classification (GTDB taxonomy): domain Bacteria; phylum Verrucomicrobiota; class Lentisphaeria; order UBA2565; family JAYEIY01; genus JAYEIY01. Next base: position 3,507 of record JAYEIY010000279.1, on the reverse strand, counting down.
AAGAAAATCAACCAAAAATTGAAAACGAAGATCTGGAGAAATTCCTTTGATATCTCTTTTATGTAAATATTTGGCAAAAGAAAGAATAAAATTATTATGTTCCCTGACAATAAGACCTATAACCTCTTGTAAAGGAGCAAAATTATAGAATAGATCACAGAAATTCATAATTGTATCAGCCAAGAGCAGATCTTTCGAGGGCATTTGCGGAGTCCGCAAAATTTCGTATGGAGTAGTTTCTGCGAATGAGATATTTTCTTCTTCTGCCTTTTCTCTGAGAGAGGTTCCAGGAAGCAGTTTTAAGCGTTCAATTTGAATCTCATCAATAGACAGAAGAATAAGTTTCCTTAAATCATTACAAAGAGAATTTATGTCAGTTTTAGGAAGACCAATAATTAAATCAGAATGAAGAACTATATTTTTTTGCTGAGACAGCCAGTTTATCCCGGCAAAGACCTTTTCTGCTGAACTTATCCGTTTTATCTTTTTAAGTGTGTCAGGCTTCAGGCTTTGTATCCCAACTTCCAGATGCAAATGACCTAAAGGTGCTTTTGATAATTCTATCTTCAATTCATCTGTCAATAAACCCGGCTCAATCTCAAGATGAAATAATATTTCAGGAAAATTCTCTCTGAAGATTTTTAAAAGCTGAACTGCTCGTTCAGCCGGATAATTAAATGTACGGTCAAGCAAACGAATATTGCGGACTCCGCAATTCTTTAGCTTATTAATTTCTGAAATAATATATCCGAAAGAGTGATAACGCATTTTATTACTTAGAGAACTTGTGCAGAATGTGCATTTGCCGGGACACCCACGAGAAGTTTCAATTTGATAAAATGGTTTCTTAAATACAAAATCCTTTTGCATATAAACAGAAGGGATTTTGTCTATATTTTTAACAATCTCGGCAACAGAATTATCAATATATTTACTTTCTCTATCAAGAAAACAAAAACCAAGGATATTTGAAAGCGTTTTAGGTAAGTTTATCCCAACTGAAAAAGTTTTTAGAAGTTTTTTTATAGGTTTTTCGCCTTCTCCACGGACAACGACATTAACAAAAGAATTTTCTATAAGAAATTTTTTATTATTACCAAGAAATTCGGGACCACCAGCGATTATGATACAATCTGGACGCAGTTTTTTAAAATCTTTCAAAAGTGCTAGAAGAGAGCCTCTATTAAACATGTATAAGGTTGTCAGTAGAAGATCCGGAGCATAATCATTGAGTGCTTTTAGATCTTTTTGAATATCATCTTTGAGCGTTCCCGCGAACTCTTTCCATTCTGCGGAAATTGCGGACTCCGCAAATCCACGAATCAGCGGAAGAGCCAGATTCGTATGAACATAAGAAATATTTATTGAAAGTAATGCTATTTTCATTTGAAAAGCCCCATTAGTATAACTACTTTTGTTATATGAATTTACATGATTACATCGATGCTGTCAATGAATTTTGCCTCTCTATCACAGGAAACTTATCAAAAAGAGTTTGCGGAGTCCGCAATGACTCCAGAAAAGTCTCAAAAAGGGATGTTTTTGTTGCAATCAGAGGCACTGAATTAGACGGAACCAAATTTATTGAAAGTGCCTTGAAAAAGGAGGCATCAGCAATTTTTTATGAGACTCTTCCTGGAAACTTGATTCTTGATGATTTTCCGGACGTTACCTTTATAAAAATAGTTGAAAAGAGTGGATATTCGGTCTTTGCAAGGCTCTGCGAGGTTTTTCATGATTTTCCGGCAAAAAAGATGTGTTCTATAGGCATTACTGGTACAAATGGAAAGACAACATCAGCCTTTATGCTCAATTATCTCTTTCGCTCTTTTGGACAGAAAACCGGCATGATTGGAACAGTTGTGTATGAAATAAATGGTCAAAAAATAGAAGCAGCAAGAACAACACCCCCCCCAGATGAAGTTCAGGAAATAATTGCTCAAATGAGAGAAGAAAAAGTCGATACTCTCATTATGGAGATTTCAAGTCATTCTGCTTTTCAAAATAGAACTGGTTCCATGCGTTTTAACTGTGCAGTATTTACAAATTTAAGCGGAGATCATCTGGACTATCATCAGTCTATGGAAAATTATTATCAGGCAAAAAAAAAGCTTTTTACACGAGACCTTGCTCCAGATGGAATAGCAGTTGTAAATATTGATGACGAATATGGTCGAAGATTGGCAAAAGAACTTGACTCCAAAATTCTTACATACGGATTTTCTGAGAATGCAGATTTGAGGATATTAGAATTTTCAGGTACATCAGAAGGTTCGCTTTACAAATTGCAATATAAGGAGAAGGCTTACCAGGACGAATCTCCATTATTTGGCAAATTTAATATCTATAATCTTGCAGGTGTTGTCGGAGCACTTGTCGCAACAACAGATAAATCTCTAAAAGAAATTTTAAGAATGATTAAAAACTTTACGGGAGTTCCAGGAAGACTGCAAAGTATAAAAAAAATAAATGGAGGACTCATCTTTATCGATTATGCCCATACAGATGATGCGCTTGACAATGTATGCTCTGCATTAAATGAACTTGAACATGAAAATATTATTGTAATTTTTGGATGCGGAGGTGATAGGGATAAAACAAAGCGTCCCCGCATGGCAGAGGCGGCTTCCCGTTATACAGATTTTCTCATAGTTACCTTAGATAATTCAAGATTTGAGAACCCTGATGATATAATCAACGATATAAAACTTGGAATCCCGACCAACCAAAAGCACCGTATTATCGCCGATAGAGAAAAAGCTATTGCTGCTGGAGTGCAAAAATTGGGACCAAAAGATATTTTGCTCATTGCAGGAAAAGGACACGAGACATATCAGGACGTAAAAGGAGTTAAAACTCCATTTGATGACTATAAAATTGCTAGCAAATATGCAGAAAAATAAACAAACAATGTACGAAAAGCCTTCGAACGAAGTAAAAAAGGCTTTTCGTGCAATGAATGTCTAATTAAGGAGATAAAATGGGTTCTTTCAGATTGGGTGTCGCAGGAATGAGAGGAGAAATCTCTTCTTTAACCCCTGAGTTGGCAATAAATTTTGCTTCGGCATTGGGGACATATTTGGAAGGAGGCACAGTTGTTGTTGGAAGAGATACAAGAATCTCATCTCCAATGTTGCATAAAAGTGCTGTGTCAGCATTGCTTAGTTGTGGATGTGATGTGATTGATGCGGGAGTAATTTCAGCGCCGGAAATGCATTATACGGTTCCGAAATTACAGGCTGAAGGAGGTTTGTTGATAAGTGCCGGACATCACCCTATGGGCTGGAATGCTCTTATACCAATAATGGAAACAGGGGCTTTCTTCGTTAAAGTAAAACTACAGGAACTACTGGATATCTATAATAGTAAAAGATTTTTGATGGCAGAATGGAATGAAATCGGTGTTGTAAAAACTCCCCCAAAAAATATACAGGAAACTTATTTGGATCTATTATGTTCAAAACTCGATATAAATGCAATCGCATCAAAAAATTTTACGGTTATAGC
>JAYEIY010000278.1:0-23927 GCA_034660375.1 Verrucomicrobiota bacterium | reverse complement strand
CAACTTTCCTAATTGGTGATACAAAGCTGTTTCCATTACGTTAAAAGATCTATATCCAAATTTTATTTTTTGGTTAAATCTAATAAGATAATATAATGATGCACTTTAGTTATTCATTCTTATTTCAGAAAAACTTGTTTTTTTGGAAAAAGAATTTAAATTTTATTAACAGCAGGTTCTTACATTTGTCAAATAAACAATCTTATAAATAGGGCGGAGGTACGATGCCCGGTTTATGCAGATTTTTTATTTGACAAATGTAAGGTTCTGATGTACTTGACCCACAAATTCCGGAGAAGACCCCTTTTTCGCTGTATTCTAGCAATTCAGTTTTCTTGTTCAGACATACTTTTTTAGTTTAAAATTTTAATATCGAAATAGAATAAAGTGGTGAGATGTATAAGTTAGATAAAGCGTACTTTTACCATGTGGCGGATCAAGACTAGTAAAACAAGTTTCAAGTTCAAGTGTTGTGGTGCCTACATTGTCGACTTCTGCTTTTACAAATAAGAAAGATAAGCTAAAACTATTATTTAACCCAGATGTGGCAAATGAAGAGTAACAAAAACCATAAAATTCTTCGCCACATTTTTTTTCAAATGTGGCTGATCCTCCTGTTTCTATTCCAGCGATTAACCATAATGCTGTAAAATCAATAAATCCTAACTGAAACTTAACTCCAAATCCTATTCCAACGTGTCCTTTACTCTTGACAGACATTTTTAAGTAATCATCTTTGACAATTTCTCCATCTATACAACAATCTTTTTTTTCTATATCCCACTCTATACTGCCAGAAGCTCCATATAGATCATAAAAACCTGCTCCTATACTCCCAGAAACAAGACCAAACAAATCAACTTTATTAATTACTTTGTTGTTTATAAAAGCGTAGTTGTTTACTCCCCCTTTTTCTCCAATCAGATCCCGATTTAACCACCGCCCTAATTCAGGCTCATAAAACCGGTATCCGTAATAAACCAATCCCGTATCATCAACGGGTTTGGTGGAGAAGTTGAAGCATGTTTTATTTTTGTTACGTCCGGTGGCTTTTATGATTTTTCCGAAGGGGGCGTAAGTGAATGTTGCATTATATTCCCCGATTCAGTTGCAGGTGGCAATTACATTTCCGTTTCCGTCATACAAGTATTGATATGATTGAAATTTTAGGGGTAAATCTTCTCAGTAACGCTTGTGTACGCTTGATGATGCTAAGACTGCTCCGACACCTCCGGTGGAGGTTAGTGTTCCTGCCATATCAAGCCCGAGTGTGTGGAATGTGTAGTTATCCATACTTGTGACTGAACTGCTTACTGTGCGTGCCTGTTCGATCATTCCGGACATTAGATAGGTGGTTGTTTTGGTTTGTCCACTAATTGCACTAATTGACACGGATTTTATTCTTTGTCCGAGTGGATCGTATTTGTAGGTTGTTGTATTTTCGGGGGATTCTACTTTGATTAGGCGGTTTCGGAGGTTGTAGGTATATTTTTTACATTCATTTTCAGACAGGATGCCTGAACTACATTGGGTTAAATTTCCGAAATTATCATATTTGTATTGTGTTTTTTGTTTTGATTTTCTATTTTCTGCTTCTGCGAGTTGGTTTAATTGGTTGTAGCAGTAGGAATTTTGCTTGTCCTTGAGTCTGTTCCCAATCGGATCGAATTGATAATTATAGGAAAAAACTTCTCCGTCTTTGGATTTTTCCTGTGGTAAGGTGAGTTGATCGAAGAGATCGTATTTGTATTGCCAGGTGGTATTATTTAGCTGTGTGGCGATACGTCGGTTAAGTTTATCATATTTATATGATGCAAGCATTTTTGTATAGTCTAATGATTTATTCCCTTAGTTTTAAGGGACATCTTCTTCTGCAACCATTGTTTCTGTTTCAAATCGTGTGTATTTTTGAAAAAATCTCAGTTTAACCAAGTTGGTTTCACCATTTCGGTTTTTTGCTATAATCACTTCTGCGGGCATACCTGCTTCTATTGCTTCGGGTGATGCCTCTATTGCAGAATCTCTATCGCGATGTAATAGTGCCACAACATCAGCATCCTGTTCTATTGCACCTGATTCACGCAAATGTGACAATTTGGGTTTGCTACCGGTTTGTGCAGACATTCTATTTAACTGTGCTAACACCATAATAGGAATATTTAATTCTTTTGCAAGCCCTTTTATTCCTCCTGAAATTTGTGCTACTTCCTGTTCTCTGGAAGAATTGCTATTTGTTGATGCTGGAGCTCTCATAAGTTGGAGGTAATCAATAATAATTAAATCCAGTCCATGTTCTTTGTATATTCTACGTGCTTTTGTCCTCAATTCGAATATATCAAGCTGGACAGTATCATCAATAAAAATGGGAGCTTTTCTGAGTATATCGCATGCATGTCCTAGGTCATCCCAATGTGAATTGGAAATTGCGGAAGACTTTATTTTGCCTAGGCTCATTCTTGCCATACTACATAATAGTCTTGTAACGACTTGGCGACTACTCATTTCAAGGCTGAATATAGCAACTTTTTTAGGATTACTGCTTGTGGCTACATTACTTGCAATATTCAATGCCAAAGCCGTTTTTCCTACTGATGGACGGGCGGCCAGAACAAACATTTCGGTGGGTTTCAATCCAGATATAGTCTCATCAAGTTTTTCATAACCTGTAGAAATTCCGACTGCATCTTCTTTTCCTCTGAAAACGTCTTCTATATATTCAAATGCATCCTGAACAAGATCTTTAATGGGTTTGTAAGATTTGTGTGTTTTAAGCTTGCCTATATCCAGGATTTTTCTTTCTATTTCATCCAGCAGTCCTCGGATAGAAGCGGTTTTTTTAAAACTATCATCCACAATTTCTGAACCAGTTTTTATCAATTTACGAAGGACTGCATTTTCATAAACGATATTAGAATAGTGTTCTACATTAGCGGAGGTTGGAACGGAGTTTAAGAGCTTCATCAAGTACTGGGAATTTCCAGCTTCAACAAGTTGACCTTTTTTTTCGAGATAAGCTGAAAGGGTTACCGGATCAATAGATGCTTTGGTTCCGTCTTCGGGTGCATTCCACATATCTTTAAGTGCTTCAAAGATAATTTGATGTTTTTGCGAATAGAAACTTCCAGAGAATCCTAAGATACCAACGGCGGTATCTATCGCATCAGATGCAGAAAGAATCATACTTCCCAATACTGCAATCTCAGCTTCAATATTATGTGGAAGAGGTTTGTCTCCCGAGAGAAGGGAGACAGGATGTTTTATTGTATTTTCAGACATTAGGATTCTTTATTAACGACCCATACTTTTAGTGTTGCTGTGACTTGCGGGTGAAGGAAAACATCAACATTATATACTCCGAGCTTGTGTATAGGCTCTAATGCAAGTTTATTGTGGTCTATATCTATTTCTTCGGTAGCCTTGAGAGCGTCTGTTATCATTCTTGCGGTAACTGAGCCAAAGAGTTTATCTTCTTCATTCGCATTTGCTGTTACGGTAACGGAGATAGAAGTTAATTTTTCGGCCAAAGTTTTAGCTACATTGACACTTTCTTCATATTGTTTTTGTAGTTTAATCTTCTTCATTTCTATTTTTCTCAAAATACCTTTTGTCGCTTTTGCGGCAAGGCTTTGGGGGATAAGAAAATTACGAGCATATCCCTCGGAGACATTTACTACATCACCTATTTCTCCAAGTTTTTCTACATTGTCTAGTAATATAAGTTCCATATTTATTGCCTATAAGTTTAACATCAAAAATTTTATTTGTTTTTAAGATTAGAGGACCAATGCGATATTTCTTGCACGTTTAATCGCAGTTGCCAATGCTCTCTGATATCTGGGGGCTACTCCAGTAATTCTTGGAGAGAGTATTTTTCCCTCAGGAGTCAGGTAGCGTTTAAGTACTTCTTCATCTTTAAAATCGATATAGTTTACACGTGCCTGTGTAAAAGGGCACAGCTTCGACATTCTACGTCTTTTCATCATGCGACGTCGTTTTATTTTCTTTCCCATAGTTATTACCTATCTTGTTGTTTTTATTAAAAAGGAATATTATCTTCAGTTGCCACTTCTTCATTTTTGGTAAATGGAGGAGGTGTCGGTGGTTTATTGGCACTTGGATTTACTTGGTTCTGTTGTTGATTATTAGTTTGTTGTGAATTTTCGGGGGAGGTATTATTAAATGCAGGAGGAGCAGGCTGTTGAGATTGTTGAAAGTTATTATTTTGCTGAGTTTGTCCCATATTGTTGCCCTGATGTGGGTTAAATGCTGGAGGGCGTGGAGGTTGCTGTTGTTGGGGTTGTTGGGGTTGGTTGCTATTATTATACTGCTGATTATTAGAACCGGAAGATGCAGGAGAACCGAGGAACTGTACATTGTTTGCTGTTACAGTTAATTTAGTTCTATTTTTATTTGTTTCTCTATCCTGCCATTGATCAAATTTCAGGCGACCTTCAATCATAACAGAACTTCCTTTACGAAGATAATCGTTACAAGTTTCAGCTTGTCTACCCCAAGTAGTAATATCAACAAAACAAACTTCATCTTTTCGTTCACCTTGTTTTGTTGTATAATTATGATTTATTGCAAGTCCCAGATCACATACTGCAGCTCCTCCGGGAGTATATCGCAGTTGAGGATCTCTTGTCAGATTGCCAATCAAAATAACTTTATTTAAATAAGACATAAACTAAGCCCCCTTCTTTTTTATTTTTTATTATTATCTCTTATTGTTACAGGATTTTCTGGGCGATCATAAATATAATTGACAAGGCGTATAACTTGATGATTCATGCGAAAATTTTCTTTATATTCTTTTTCTTTAGATGCATCAAGTTCAAAAACAATATCCCAATAAATTCCTGTATTTTTTCTTTTTATGGGTCTAGCAAAGACTTTTTTCCCCATAGAGTTCTTTTCTAGGAGTTTCCCTCCGAGATCAGTAATTAATTTTTCTACATCGTCGATAAAACTTTCACCATTATTCTTGATTTTAGTTTCATCCAGCATAAAGATAGATTCATATTTTTTCAATTTTCTTACTCCTTATTTAAGTTTAATATCACGCTCTGCGCAGAAGGAGCGGAGAACATTAGACACTTTTTTCCTGCCTTTCCAAAGGCAGTGTCGTATTATTATATTTATTCATTGTATAATTTATCCCTCTATAAATGGCGGAAATAATAATATCCGGAGATAAATTCACAACTTCTTCAGCTATTTTTTTTTCTTCTGCATCAAATTGCGACAGGACAAAATCTGCAACATCTGCATTTTGTTCGGGAGATGATATTCCCAATCTCAATCTGGCAAAGTTTTGTGTTTGCAGTTCATCAATAATGGAAGACATTCCATTATGTCCACCACTTCCTCCCTTGGGCTTTAATCTAAGCATTCCAAGAGGTAAATCAAGACAATCATAGATTACAATAATTTCTGAGGGCAGAATATCATTTTTTTTGCATATTGCAGAGACTGCCTGTCCACTCAAATTCATAAAAGTGAGTGGTTTTTGTATAAAAAAATTATTTCCTTTCAAACGTCCTTTGTAAAACTCACTGTTATATTTTTTATCTTTAATAAGCTTTGTTTTGAAGCTTGCTATAAATCTATCAACAGCTTTAAAACCAATATTGTGTCTTGTATCCTCGTATTTACTTCCGGGATTTCCGAGTCCAACAACAAGTTTAAAAGGTATAATTTTCATGTTCTAAAAAAAGGGGATTTATTCTTTATTTCTCTTCGCCCTCTTTCTTTTCTCCTATAACCTCAGGTTCAATACTTTCTTCACCTTCAAGAAGCAATTCTTCTCCATCTTCCTCTTCTTCAATGTCAAGTTCAATTTTAGAAATATCAACTGCAAAGATGGGAGAATTTTCGTCCTGAAGATATTCCACTCCTTTTATTTGGGGGAGATCAGAGATTGAAATAGACTGATTTAGATGTAACTCGGATACATCAACCTCAATACTTTCAGGCATATCTGCGGGTGTACAGAAAATTTCAACATCATAAAGAATTTGAGAAAGTTGTCCACCTTCTTTTAGTCCTGCTGGTTCTCCAACAGAATGAAGAGGAATACTGACTGTAATCTTCTGGCCTTTCTTTATTTCCTGAAAATCAAGGTGTAGCATTCTTCCCTCAAGGTAATTAGGCTGAGAATCACGAATAATTACATCATGCTCTGAATCTTCACATATCAATTTAATAAGTCCATGGTGATCAGCAACAGTTCTATAATCTATTCTTTTCACAGACATTAATGAAGGATCTTGGTCACCCCCATACATTATTGCTGGAATATATCCGTCTCTGCGAAGGGCATTAACATCTCCTTTTGTTCCCTTTTTTCTACTTTTCGCATTAAGCGTAACTATTTTTTTACTCATATTGTTTCTATCCCTCATTTTTGTTATTTTTGCTAAAGCTATATGGTTTTCTGAGTTTTCCAACTTATTAAACTCAAAAAAGATAAAATTAATATTTTGTTACTATTTAGACATTACACGAAAAGGTTTTTTCGCTTCGTTTTAAGTTTTTTCATACATTGTCTGTTTCTGTTTGCAATTATTTTTTGAGTAAATAACACTAAAAATCATTATTAACGAGTCAGCATTAATCTTAAATAAAGTTCAAGATCTTTTATTTTTAATCTACGAGCCTGCAGGAAACGGTTTTTTAGCTCTTTAAAAACCTTTTCGTGGAGGCTCTATTTATGAAGCTGAATAGGATCTAAATCTGCATCTTAAACAAACTTGAGACTGAACGCCCCATATGTATTCTTTTTATTGCTTCTCCAAGTAGAGGTGCTACGGATAAAACTTTAATTTTACCGCCAAGAGTCTCACGTATAGGGATACTATCGGTGGTTATCAGTTCTTTTATTGGACTATTTTTCAAGCGCTCTCTACCGAGATCATTTAAACTACAGTGAGATACTGCGGCATAAATATTTCCAGCACCATTTTTTTCCAGGACTTCTGCGGCAGCGGCAATCGTACCTGAAGTTGTTGTCATATCATCAACGATAATACAATTGCGTCCTTTCACCTCTCCAACTAGATGAGAAGCTGTTACTTCTGTAGCACTTACACGGCGTTTTGCAACTATCGCAAATCCACAACCAAGGATATCGGAGTATCCTCTCGCCATTTTTACGCTTCCTGTATCCGGAGATATTACCGTCAAATTTTCTGTATTCAAAAAGCTTGTGAGATAATTTTCTATAACAGGTGCGGCATACAGATGATCAACAGGAATATCAAAAAAGCCCTGAATCTGTCCTGCATGGAGATCCATAGTTAAGACTCTTGATGCACCTGCGGTTGTAAGTAGATTAGCGACCAGTTTTGCTGTAATGGGAACTCGTGGCTGATCTTTTCTATCCTGTCTGGCATAGGCAAAGTATGGTATAACTGCTGTTATTCTTTCTGCAGATGCTCTATGAGCTGCATCTATGGTAATCAAGAGTTCCATAAGTGATTCATTTGGTGTAACTCCAGTAGGTTGAATAAGAAACACATCACACCCTCTTACATTTTGCTTGAATTTAACAAATGTCTCGCCATCCGGAAAATTTATTATTTCAATATCTCCTAAGGGTTTTTCCAATTTTTCAGCTATTTTACGTGATAAGTCTGGATTTGAACGTCCAGAAAAAATGCGCATCTCCGTAGGAGGTTGCATAATATAAATCCTCTATTTAAAAAAAAAGTAAATATCTGTTTGGTTTTTAAAAATTAAGGAAGTAATATAATGAATAAGGCTGATAGTACAATTTGGATATAGGAATTAATTTTAAAAGAGGGGATAATTTTTTATGGATAAGAAAATTAAGGTAGGCGTTGTTGGGGTTGGGGCTTTAGGAAATCATCATGCAAGGCTTTATGGGGAGTGTGATAAAGCTGAGCTTGTAGGGGTATATGATGTGAACAAAGAAACCGCAAATAAAATAGCAAAGGACTATAATACAGTTGCATTTGATTCGATGGAAAAACTTGCAGAGAATACAGATGGCGTAAGCATAGCTGTTCCAACAGATTTACATTATGATATTGTTTCTCTTTTTTTGGATTTAGATACGCATGTGCTCGTGGAGAAACCAATTACGCATATTATGGAAGATGCTCGAAAATTAGTAGATCAGGCGGCTGAAAAAGATCTTATTCTTCAGGTTGGGCACGTTGAACGTTTCAACCCTGTGATGACTTATCTTAATGAAAAAATAGACAATCCCCGTTTTATAGAAGTACACCGTCTTGCGCCATATCCGGCTCCGCGGAAAAATCTTCTTCCCCGGGGAACAGAGGTAGGGGTAGTGCTTGATTTAATGATTCATGACATTGATCTTGTCCTGCATTTGGTAAACAGACCAATTGTAGATGTTCGTGCGGTCGGAATCCCAGTTTTGAGTAAAACGGAAGACATTGGAAATGCCAGAATTGCTTTTGACAATGGATGTGTCGCGAATCTCACTGCAAGCAGAGTGAGTCCTGAGCTAATGAGAAAAGTTCGCGTGTTTCAGGGCAGCACTTATCTTTCTTTGGATTACATGAATCACACAGGAGAGATATATGGGGTAAAAGGTGGGCAGATTAAGAAAGAGGGTGTTCCTGTAGAAAAACACAATGCCCTCCAAAAAGAACTTGAAGACTTTATTCATTGTATAGCCGACAGAAAAGTCGGGATAGCAGATTCTGTTCCCAAAGTATCTGGAGAACACGGACTGAATGCCTTAAAAATAGCTCTGCAAATAACGGAACAAATCAAATCTCAGGGAGTTTAGCCCCATTTTATCAGTTTAGTTATATTTTGAGATCAAAATCTTTTTGTAAGGGTTTTGCTTAGGCAGTGTGCGAAAAGTCTTCGAGCGAGGTGAAAAAAGTTTTTCGTGCAATGTCTATTTAAATCAGTAATTTTCTATAAAATTGCTCTAATTTGCTACCCACTTTATTAATATCAAAATTTTCTTCAGCATACTTTGCAGCATTTTTTCCCATATTTTTTATGATTTCTCGGTCTTTAATCAAGCGGATCCAGCATTTTGCCAATTGTTCTGAATTATCAAGGGGAAAAACTAGTCCTGTTTTTTCATGTTGGACAATATCCGGAAGCATTCCTACATCTGAGACAACGCAAGGCACTCCCAAAGCCATTGCCTCTCGCATAGCCCTTGCTGTTCCGTCAAAGCCAGGCATCATAAGAGTAAAAATGTCCAGGGAAGCCAATGTGTCTAGATAGTTATCAATAAGATATCCTGGTAAAATAAAGTTTTTTGTTAATCCCAACTTTTTCATTGGTTTAATAACCGTATCCTGCATTTGACTGGAACGACCAATAACAAGAAATCTAGTTTCTGGGATTTCATCGACAGTCTTTTTTGCAGCATCGATAAAGACATCCATACGTCTATATTTCTGATATCGTGCAACAATCCCAATTAATGGCGTAGATTTAGGAACATTAAAATGATTCCGTTGATTAACATAATTTATATCTGGCTTAAATCTTTTCAAATCCAGTGGCATAGGGGACAGGGCAATTCTTTCAGTAGGGATTGAAAATTGTTCTTCATACTTTTCTTTAAATCTCTCAGAAAAAAGTATAATCCCCTGTTTTTCTTTCGTGTTAAGTAAAACCCGATTCCAAAAGCTATTTCTCAAAACCTTTCTTTTATGAATAGTTTTTACAAAAGCAACCTTTTTAGAGCTAATTATTTTTGAAAGATAGATCCCGAGTCCATGATCATGACTCAAGTGAGTATTAACAACATCTATTTCCTCTTTTTTAATAAATTTAGGCAAAGCAAATAAATCATGAAGGGTATCTTTTAGACCAAGGTAACGATTTAAAGCAAATTGCGTAGTAAAGTTAATTCCATACTCCGCCGCTTTTATTTCGATTGTTTCTGGTTGATTACGATGTTCTGGTGGTGTAGCACGACATGCAAAAATTACTTCGTGTCCTAAATTTTCCAGAGACTGACACATCTGAATAACCACTTCCGCCGGGCCAGTCCATTTCCAGTCACTATATAAATGGAGGATTTTCATTTTATTATCTTTTTATTTTAATTCCTAGATTTGCACAGAACTTGATAAAATCGTTAGATCCCTCTTCTGCAATATAGCGCAATATATCTATATCCAATATCTGATATTGGTGAATTGCTACATTTCTAAATCCAACCATTGCTTTTAAGGAATGAAGGAGTTCATTGGTAATAACGGTATTTTTATAAAGTAACACAAAAGCATCTGAACTACTCTGGGGGATTCCGAGATGTTTTATTGCTAAAATATGTGTTGCCATATCAATGGCGGCTTGGCAGGCACGTTCTATATTCAGCGTCATAGCATCAAGGTGAGTATAATCCTTCAAAGTCCTATTTGCAGCATACTCTTCATCTATTCTTTTTATACATCTTTCTATTATTGTTGCTTTATTAAATAAAATATCATCAGGTTCTATATGCATCTATAACCTCTTTTCTTGTCTGCTGGAGTTCTGCATACATTGAAAGTGATATTGCGATAAACATATCAGTATAATACCTATCTTTTGTAAATAAAAGCTGTCCATTTTCTATAACTTCTTTTGCAAAAACCAATGCATCATGCCTTAGTTCTCCAATATGGATTTCTCTTTTAGTTATAAGGGACAATTTCGAGGAGAGTTCTATCTTTTTCTGTAAAGACATTTTTTCTCCGCTCACCGACAAGATTCCAATGTCAATATCACTGTCCTCTCTAAAATTTTTTGTAAGTACAGAACCATGGAGAAATGCAGCGACAATTATTTTTTCATTCCTTAATACTTCTTTTATTTTCTTAATGTTAACATCACTTATATCCATACGTCCCCCCTACAGTCTAAGCACCTAACTTAAAATAATTCTTTTATATTTTTTCTTTCCGAATCTCAATAAAATTTCTTTATCAAGCATATCCTTCTCAGATATTTCGTAAGAGATATCCGAAACACGTTCATCATTTATATAGAGAGCCCCCTGTTTTAACATCCTACGTGCATCACCATTGGATTTGCATAGTCCGCAATCCGCAAAGAGTTTAATCACCCAAATTCCTTTTGCAAGTTCTTCTGGAGAAACTTCAAAAGAAGGTAAATCACCTGTAACATCATTTTTCTTAATCTTTGTAATTTGACTAGATGTAGGAATTTTTCCATCCTTATCCGCAAAGCCGAATTTTGCTGTTGCAGCAAGGTAGGCTTTTTCTGCAGGTTCTTTTCCATGCACCATTTTTGTAGCTTCATAGGCAAGTATTTCTTTTGCACGGTTGATATCAGGAGATGTGAGAGAGCCAAGGCGTGAAACTTCATCCATAGGCAACTCTGTAAAATATCCTAGCAATTTTTTTATATCAGCATCATCGCAATTGCGCCAGAATTGATAATATTCATAAAAACTTGTCTTATTAGGATCAAGCCAGACGGCTCCTGCAACCGTTTTTCCAAATTTTTGTCCGCTACTGTTAAGAAGAAGTGGGAATGTCATTCCATATCCTTGCCTACCGAGAATTCGTCTGGTAAGATCTGTCCCTGCTACAATATTGCCCCACTGATCCTGTCCCCCCATTTGAAACTCGCAGTCATTATTACGCATAAGTTCCACAAAATCATAAGCTTGCAGAAGGGTATAATTAAATTCTATAAATGACAGACCTGTCTCAAGGCGATTTTTAACTGATTCTGTTGTAAGCATCTTATTAATGCTAAAATATTTACCAACATCTCTGAGGAAATCAATATATTTTATATCTCCGAGCCAATCAATGTTATTTACAAGCATTGCCTTCGCATCTCCAGTAAAATTCAGAAAAGATGAAAGTTGTTCTTTTATCTTATCTGTGTTGGACTCAATCTCCTCTTTTGTAAGCATCTTTCTCATTTCAGTTTTTCCTGAGGGATCTCCGACCTGTGCAGTGGCTCCACCAACGAGGGCAATAGGAGAATGTCCGCCTTTCTGTAACCAACGCATTGCCATAATCGGGAGTAAATGTCCAATATGCAGACTATCTCCTGTTGGATCAAATCCTACATAAAAAGTTACTCCCTTACCATTAATGCGTTCAGGAAGTTCTTTTTCATCTGTTAATTGGTATACAAAACCACGTTCTTTCAAAAGGTCATAAGTTTTCATTTGCAGTATCCTAACTATATATAAAAAATTTGATGTAAAACTGTATTTTAAGTTTATTCTCTAATCTTTATTGAACATTTTTTTTAGTCCACCAGTTATTTTTTCTGGTTTCTTTTAGTTCTTTTTCTGTTAGTTTAAGAACATTCCCTTTGTCGGCAACTTCCGTTTTAACAACTGGGATAACAGTCTTATTAATCTCTGCTATCACTTTTTTTATTAGATCAGCAATACTTGTTTTCTCATTTTTACCGATATTCTTCAGCTCAATAGTTGGCAAAAGAATAGAAATCTTTTATCGTTTTTAAACATTCAAATTATTGTTTACACTTCAAATAACTAAAATTCGAAGCCTAAAAAAGCCTGCCGAAAAATCGGCAGGCATTTTATGTATGTTATTATTATCTTAGAGAGCAGAGGGAGAGATATAATCACCCTTAGCATCGCGAAGATCTTCAAGACGCTTGCGTTGTGCAAGCATCTCTTCTTTCATAACTTGCGGTGTATCATCTATTGTTGCATAGATATCGTCCATACGATCAAGTTTAGCAATAAGTTCAGGAATATTGATTTTAAACTGTTGCTCATAATCTGCTTCAGTATAATCTTTATTAAAAACCTGTTTAAAGAGTTTTTTTAGGTCTTCATACTTCGGGATAAGACCATAACCAGCATCAATAACATCAACATCACCATGAATACGGAGTTCAATCCATTTGATCCATACAGCTTTGTCAGAAATAGCATTGAGATATTTTCCGTCTTTTTTCAGGAAATAGTTTGTTCCGAAAACTTTTGGACGTTCAATATCTTTAGCAAAATCAATATTATTCTGAATATAGTGTCCAACTGACATTGAAAGGAAATCCATATTAGACATAACATTCCATTTACGGACACCTTGCTGACCAATTGTTGCTGCTGTAGTTTCAGATTCGAGAATTGCTCCCATTGTGCAGATACCGTGTTCCCAACTATAAGCCTGTCGCACAGGAACATTTGTATCACTATCACGTCCGCCATAAATAATTCCACCGAGAGTATGTCCGGTTTTATCATCCCAGTTAGGATCAGCATTCTCAAGATCGCTCATTTGTACGGTATAACGAGCATTTTTATGACTTGGAGATGCTACATTTCCGTCAGGACCTTTCATTCCCTCTTTCCATGCGCCGCAATAATTTTCTCCTTCAGAAGGAATATCTTCTCCCATACCAATCCAGTATGGATTTCCATCTTTAACAAGAACATTTCCAAAAATAACTTCGCCTTCTTTGTGAAGGATATCCCAGATTACCGGGTCGCCACCTGAATTAACGTCTGTAATAATACCGAAGATTCCGCTCTCAACATTAACTGCACGGAATTCTCCGTCAATAACTCTGAAATATGCGAGATCATCTCCAATAATATTTTCTCCAGGAATCATTGCAGTTGAAGTTTTTCCGCAGGCGGATGGATATGCGCCACAGAGACAGGTTTTACGACCATTGGGTCCATTTACACGCATAGTGAACATGTGTTCTGCGAGCCAACCTTCTTTATCCGCTTTGCGAAGAGCAAGACGAAGAGAAAGTTTTTTAAGACCGACTGTATTCCCTGCATACTGTGTATTTACTGAGATAACCGTATTTTGAGTATAATCCATGTAAACACGGTTGTCTTTGTAATTTTTAGAGGTTGTACGTTCATCAATTTCACCTGTTGCATGACGGAATTTAAAGAATTCTCCGTCCTCGGGAAGGGATTTAAATGCTTCGTATCCACGGCGATAAAGCAAGTCTTCGCTATGGGCAACATAGGCTGAATCTGTAATTTGAAGACATGGGATGGCAAAGACAGAATCAACTGGACCAAGACAGAAAAAGCGGATAAGCATTTCGCGTCCTTTGTATGATCCTCGTTGCATTCCTTCAATTTCTGCAAGCCCCTCTTCTCTCTCCATTTGATTTAATTTTGAATCAAGTGTTATGTCCTCAGGGACAAGATACTTTGTAACGTCTTTTTTACGAGCCTGATCAAAATAGCCATCGAAATGTACTGTATGACCTTTTATATTAAGGGGAGTTTCTTCTTTTCCTTCTATCGCAAGATTGCGAATATAGGCTACATCTTCTGCAGAGTCATCTCCGACAAAAACGGTATCCGGCTCGCATAGTTCAACAGCATAACCAACAAAATTGTTTACTTCTTCGTTGTTAAGAGCCATCAATTTATTATAGCTGGCATCGTTCATTTTAGATTTCAATAGTACTTCGTATTTCATTGTTTTTCCTTTTTTATTTTGTGTTTGCTTGTCTAATATTTCAATTAGTTATTATAAATTTTTAAATATGGCTGAATCTTTATAGGGAGAGTGAAGACCCTGTAATTTTTTCGTATGCGCTTAGGTATTTATCTCTGGTTTTTGAGACAATATCATCTGGAAGTAGTGGACCGGGAGCAACTTTTCCCCAGCCAAGGGTTTCCAAATAATCTCTTACGAATTGTTTATCATAGCTTGGAGGATTTTTGCCGGGCTCATATTGGTTTTTTGGCCAGAATCTACTTGAATCAGGGGTAAGAACTTCGTCTGCAAGGATTATTTCAGCATTTTTTTCTCCAAATTCAAATTTAGTATCAGCGATAATAATTCCTTTTGTTTCTGCGTATTCGGCTGCTTCGGAGTAAAGTCTAAGGGTTATTTCTCTAAGTTTTGCTGCTTTTTCAGAACCAATCATATCAATTACTTTTGCGTAGGTAATATTTTCATCATGATCTCCTTGTTCAGCTTTAAATGCGGGGGTGAAAATAGGATTTTCCAGTTTATCAGCCATGGCATAGCCATTATTCAGTTCTATTCCGCAGATTTTTCCTGTTTTCTGATAATCTTTCCATCCTGAACCGATAATATAGCCACGAGCTACACACTCGACAGAAAAGATGTCGAGCTTCTCAACGAGCATGGAACGTCCTTTAAGATCATCGGTATACTCATTAAAAGGAGCAGGGTATTCTTTGGGATCAGCAGTAATTACATGATTTTTTATCCATGGAAATTTTTCAAACCAAAACATGGAGAGAGAGTTAAGGACTTTTCCTTTATCAGGGATTCCGTTAGGCATTACTACGTCAAATGCACTTAAACGGTCTGATGTTACCATTAATATACTATCTTCCAATACATAAATATCTCTTACTTTTCCACGTATAGGTTCATCAACTCCGGGAAATGAAGTTCTAAGCAAAGCTCCACTTTTATCGTAGTTCATTTTTTCTCCAATTTATATTTTAATAACTCAAAATATTCTTTTTATTATCTATTATAGAGACATCACCTCTCATTATAACAGAATAGTCCATTTGCGCTTTTGGCAGAATATCCAGAATATATCTCTCAGTGAGATCTACTCTTACAGAATCTATATTGGCATCTCTTAGCATAAGATAAGAAACATATACCGCAATTTCCATTTCACATAAACGACCAGCCATCAAATCATGGTATTCTTGATCATGCTTATTGCTAATAAATTCTATGGCATTGTAGAGATTTTCTCTCATAACATCAACCTTGCTTGCAAGTCTTCTCAAGCGACCTTCAAATGGAATATGGCTCAATTCATCCATCATCGGAGCAAGAGTTTTTTGCATTACTCCGCCGATTGCTGCAACGTACTGAAGTTGAGTTGTTCCTTCATATATGTTGGTAATTCTTGCGTCTCTGTAGAATCTCTCTGCAGGAAAGTCTCTCATAAAACCAGTTCCACCATGAATCTGAATGGTATCATAAGCTACTTTATTTGCAAGTTCTGTTGAAAATGCTTTGCTGAGGGGGGTAAGAACTGCTGCAATCTTCGTATATCTTTTCAATTCTGTGCGAATTTTCTTTTTGTCAAGACCTTCAGGAAGATCCGCTGTGTCTCTTTCATATAATTCCTCGTACATATCTCTGTAATCAACATATTTACAGGTATTGTAGAGCAAAACTCTGGCGGCTGCAATACGGCTTCTGGCACTCAAAAGCATTTCGTAAACTGCCGGGAATTTATCTATAGACTTTCCAAACTGTTCTCTTTCGCCTGCATATTTAAGCCCTTCTCTGTATGCAGCTTCGGCAATGCCTATTGCCTGAGTACTGATAGCAACTCTGGCTCCATTCATAAGAGACATCACATAACGAGAGAGTCCGCGTCTGCGTTTTCCTATGAGTTCTGCGGGAACATCATTAAATTGCAATTCACATGTAGGAGATCCGTGAATTCCAAGTTTGTCTTCTATGCGTCGAACAACAAGTCTTTCATCAGCTTCACAGACAAATGTAGATAATCCACGACCATCTTTTGATCCTTCTTCTGAACGTGCAAGAACAAGGTGTACTTTAGCACATCCGTTAGTAATGAAACGCTTCATTCCGTTCAGATACCATTTATCAGTTTCCTTATCATAACGGGCTTTCAGCTGAACTGCCTGCAAGTCTGATCCTGCATCAGGTTCTGTAAGAGACATAGCACCATCAACTTCTCCGGATGAAAATTTAGGAAGATAATAAGCCTTTTGTTCATCTGTTCCAAATTTACTAATAGTTTCTGCTATATCCTGTAATCCAAAAAGATTCTGGAGACTTGCATCTGCCTGTGAGACCATTTCATTCATAATGGAATAAACTGTCACGGGCATATTCAATCCACCATACTCACGTGGTAGCATTGCCCCCATTAAATCGGCCTGAGTAAGTTCTTTAAGATTTTCGTATGTTCCAGCAGCATAAGTTACTTTACCATCGACACATTTTGCACCTTCCTTATCCACATCTTCGGCTCGGGGAGCAATTCTATTGGCACATAAATCTCCCGCTATTTCAAGAACTCTGTGGAAGCTATCAATTGCATCGGCATAGTTTTCCGGGGCATGATTATATTTTTCAGTTTCTTTATAGTTATTTTCTCTATATTTAAGAATTTCCTGCAAATCTATATTATGAAGGATAAACTTTAAGTCGTTGTTGTCGGTATAGAAATTAGGCATATTGATTATTCCTTTTTTTATGTTTTAGACTTTGGATTTATAGGCTTCAATCATTTTTGGAATAACCTCGTTAAGGTTTCCTACGATTCCATAGTGGGCCACCGAAAGAATAGGTGCATCAGGATCATTGTTTATTGCAATAATCTTGGAACTTGCGTCCATTCCGGCACGATGCTGAACTGCACCACTTATGCCACAGGCGATATAAAGTTTCGGTCTCACTGTAACACCGGTTTGTCCAACCTGATGATCATGACCAATCCAACCGGCATCAACTGCCGCACGCGAAGCACCGACATCAGCACCAAGTGCATCAGCTAATTTTTGTATAAGTTTGAAATTATCTGCGGAACCTACTCCGTATCCCCCCGCAACAACAATTTGTGATGCAGTCAGATTTACACTTTTCTCGGTTGTTTCTCTATTGATAACCTTAACTGCTTTTTCTATCTCTGAGAGCTTGTATTCTATCTCTTCAACCGCTCCTTTTCGTGAATTATCAGGTTCTTCCATTTTCATAACACCTTCACGAACTGTTACCATTTGAGGATCTTCCCAGGTATTTACAATTGTTGCAATAATATTTCCACCAAATGCTGGGCGTATCTGCATGAGCTTATCTTTATGCTGTGTTTTTGATATTTTATCTTCAAAATCATCGATCCGAAGTTCTGTACAATCTGCAGTTAATCCTGCAAGCAGAGTTGATGCGACTCGCGGAGCCAGATCTCTACCGACACCAGACGCACCGAAAAGAAGAATATTAGGTCTGTGCTTTTTAACAAGTTGTACAATAATTTTTGTATAGGGAAGAGTTGTATATGGCTCAAGTTCCTCGCCTTCCGCAAAAAATACCTTATCTGCTCCGTATGAAATAATCTCTGATGTTAATTTTTTTACCGACTTACCAAGAACTAGAGCCTCTAGTTTTACTCCCAGTTCATCTGCCAGTTCACGTCCTTTGCAGACGAGTTCAAGACTTACCTGTGCAATTTTGGAGGTGTCCTGTTCAATAAAAACCCAAACATTTCCTATATTTTTTTTGCTCATATTTGATTACCCTGTGTAATTATTTCGTATTTATTCACTATCCTAGGATATGATCTTCAATAAGTTCATGTACAAGACCGCTTATTCCTTCTATGGAAGGTTCTATATTTTTGAGTGAACCTCCGCCCAAAACAACATTTTCTATCTGTTTAACCTTTGTTGGAGACCCCTTAAGTCCAACGCGCTCAACATCAGCATTTATATCCGCAGCTGTAAGTTCCTGAATCCAGAGATTCTTTTTCCTGAGCTTTGCTTCTTCCGTTGCAAGAAGTTCTGAATCTTCATAGATAGCGTCTCCATGCTTTTTCTGAAGTTCAAAACCAGTCATTGCTTTTTTAAATGACATAATTTTCTTTGCACTTGCTGGGCGTGGTTCATTTGCAGCTTCAGGAACAGTCAGAAGAATAGGTAGGGGAGCTTCAACAACTTCAAATCCTCCATCTATTGCGCGTTTAACTTTAATTGTTTTCTTTTTTTTATTTATTTTTAATATTTCGAGGACATACGATAGTTGAGGAATATTCAATTTTTCTGCCAACTGTGGTCCTACCTGAGCAGTATCTCCGTCAATTGCCTGACGACCGCACATGATAATATCATAATCAGCTATTTTTTTAGCACAGCATGCGAGGGCATAACTTGTTGCAAGTGTATCTGCTCCTGCAAAAGCACGATCTGTAATAAGAAAAGTTTCATCTGCCCCCATATAGAGAGTTTCTCTAAGAAGTTCGGCGGCTTTTGGAGGTCCCATTGTTGCTGCAATAATGGTCGCATTATATTTTTCTTTGAGAGATAAAGCCATCTCAAGAGCATTCTTATCTTCTGGATTAAATATAGCCGGAAGGGCTCCACGATTGACTGTTCCATCTTTCTTCATTGCATCACCGGTAATATTCTGAGTATCTGGGACTTGCTTGGCAAACAATATAATTTTCAAAATAATTACTCCTGTCTTTTGGGGTTTCGTTTTATAAAAAATAAAAAAAGCTTTGGTTGTCTAAAATATATCTAACTTTAAAGATTACTTTTTTTAATATCAATTTGATTATTCCTTTAACTTTTTAAAAGATCTAAAATAATTCTGTAGTAGAAAAGGAAAAAGAGTTCGTTCTTTTTTTCAGCCGTAGTATAACAAGTTTTAGTGGAGATTCAAGGATAAAAATCTCAATCTTAGTCCAAATTCCCGCATTTAGTTATATTTTTAGGTCAAAATTATTTTTTTTTGTTAATGTCGCAAATTTTGCATTATCAATTCATTTTCATCTCTGCATATTGAAATGATCTTGAAAAATATTCAGAGGATGCAGAAAAGAATTTTCAATTATACAAAACTACTATTCAGATTTTGCGATTAGGTAAACCCCTACGTTTAAGGAGCGAGCCAAATCCATCACTTTTACGATTTGTTCATATCTCACATTTTTATCAGCACTGAGGATAACTGTAACGCTAGAGGTGGTTGCAGAAGTTTTTTTGGCAAAACATTTGGTATTACGATTTGTAATTTTTCTAATTTCTTCACGAAGTTCTTTTTCCAGATTATTCCATGACAGTTGTTTATCATTAAAAAAAATGTAATTATCTTTTGTAAGTGTAATTACCAATTTGTCTGCAGCTCTCATGGATTTATTTTGTATTTCTGGTAAATCGACGGGTATGCCAGGTTGAAAGACAAGAGAGCTACTAAGAAGAAAGAAGATTAAAAGCAGAAAAACAACATCAATCAAAGCTGCTAAATCAATATTTCCCGAAACAATTTTGAGGTTTGTTTTGTATTTATACATTAGTCTTTCTTTTTTTATTCTTCATTATGAGTCAAAAAATAAATCATTTCTGAGGCTGCTTTTTCCATGTCAAGTCCAAATTCCTTGACTCTTCCTACAAAATAATTATAGAAGGCATAAGTTACAATAGAAACCGACAGGCCTGCTGCGGAAGTTAAAAGTGCATGCTGGATACTGCCTGCAAGCTCTCCGGGTTGGACATTAACTCCTGCTCCTCTTAAAGTACTGAATGCACCAATCATTCCAAGCACTGTTCCGAGAAGTCCAAGCAGGGGTGTAATATGAGCTATAGTTGCTAGAAGGTTGAGATTCTTTTCAAGTTGCGGTATCTCTGAAAGAGCTGTTTCATCCACTGCCTTTTGAATGTTCGCTTCATTTTCATTGCGTCGAAGTATTGCTGCACGTAATATATGTGCAACCGGTCCTGGTGTTTCGTCGCAGATAGCAATTGCCTCTACATCATTATTTCGCTTTAGAATATTGTATAATCCTAAAATAAAGTCATCAATTTCCAACCATGCTCTACGGTAATGAAAAAGTCGATCCATAACTATATATAACGCTATTACACTTGCAAGAAGAATGATCCACATAATGGGACCACCATCATTACACAATTTTATAATATTTATATTCATAATTTTTTAGAGCTTATATTTTTTTATTTTTCGGTGAAGAGTGCGGCGGCTTATGCCTAATTTATCGGCTGTTTTTGTTATATTATTATTACTGTTTTCCAATGCTTTAGAAATAAGGTTTTTTTCGTTATTGTCAATATCAAATGATTCTCTTTCTTTGGAAGGAAGTTTTTCTGTGCTTAAAATAGTTTGTGTTATTTCTGAGGGAATATCAGCAATTGTAAGAATTTCTCCTCTTGTCATTACAACCATTCTTTCAACGATATTACGAAGTTCTCTGACATTTCCGGGCCATTTGTACGCAATAAGTAAATTAACTGCTTCCGTTGAAAATCTTTTGATTCTTTTGTTATTTTCTTTGTTAAAAACATCCAGGAAATTATTAAGCAGAATGGGAATATCTTCGGCATGATTACGGAGGGGAGGCATATGAATATTCAGAACGCTGAGGCGATAATAAAAATCCTGGCGAAATTGTTTTTTTCTAACTTCCTGTTTAAGATCACGATTTGTTGCCGCAATTATTCTAACATCTGCTTTTAGTGTTTCATTGCCTCCAACTCTTTCAAAAGTTTTATTTTCAAGTACACGCAAGAGTTTTATTTGTGTAGATAAATCAATCTCACCTATTTCATCAAGAAAGATAGTACCTCCTGCAGCATTTTCTATTCGACCTATTTTTCTTGCTGTTGCTCCGGTAAATGCACCTTTTTCATGACCAAAGATCTCACTTTCAAGCAAATTTGCGTTTAAAGAGGCACAATGTAGGATAATCATAGGTTGTTCTGAACGTTTACTTAAAGAATGCAGGGCATGAGCCGCCAATTCTTTTCCAGTTCCACTTTCTCCCGTTATCAATACCGTAGTCTTGGCATCTGCAACTTGATGAATAATTTCAAAAACATTTTTTAGCTCTCTGGATTGCCCAATAAAATTTTCAATCCCGAATTTTTTACCCAGTTCATCCTTTAACAATTCATTTTCTTTTGATAATTTTCTGCTGTCCAGCCCTCTATCTATAACCATCTCAAGATTATCAAGATTAACAGGTTTAGTAAGATAATCATACGCTCCTGCCTTCATCGCATTAACAGCGACTTCAATAGAACCGTAAGCTGTCATCAATACAATAATAGTTTCAGGCGAATCAGCCGAGACCTGTTTTGTAAAACTCATGCCGTCCAAACCAGGCATTTTTAAATCCGTAAGAATTACATCAAAACTATTCTCCTGCAAAATATCAAGAGCCTTATCCGCATTCTCAGCAAGAGTTATCTCATACTCGCCACAAAGAGCTTTCTGAAGCCCTTCCCTCGTATTTTTTTCATCATCGACAATGAGTATTGTGTTTTTCATTTATGCCACTGTTTTATACTTGTTACGTTAAGACACACCCAAATTCAGGCATCAACTCTGAAGAGTACAACATCTCCATCCTGCATCACATAATCTTTACCTTCTACTCTCATAAGACCTTTTTCCTTTGCAGCTTTCATGGAACCACATTCATGCGCAGCAGCAAAAGGGGTAACCTCAACACGAATAAAATGTTTTTCAAAATCGGTATGAATTGTAGCCGCAGCCTGTGGGGCTTTTGTTCCTTTCTTTATGGTCCATGCTCTGGATTCTGGTTTTCCTGATGTAAGAAATGTAATCAGATCAAGCAAGGAATAACATTTTCTGACAACTCTATCCAGACTGGATTCTTTTAATCCAAGTTCCTGAAGAAATTCTTGTCCATCTTCGGGGGGTAACAATGCAATTTCCTCTTCGAGCTTTGCACAAAAAGCAACTGTTGTATTGTTTTCTTTTGCTGCAAATTCTGCTACAAGATCAACATGTTCACTTTGCATTTCGGGCAAAGTATCCTCTCCCACATTTAATGCATAAATAACTTTTTTTGATGTAAGAAAACGATATTCTTTTATTTTTTCTTTTTCACCATGATGAAACTCAAAATTTCTAAGGGGCTGTTCTTCTTCCAGATGATCTTTTATTCTATTCATAATATTCAGAATTGTCTTTGCATCCTTCTCCTGTCCTCTAACTCTTTTTTCCAACCGTGGAATTGCATTCTCAATAAGTTGGAGATCCGCCAAAAGAAGTTCCATATTGATTGTACGAATATCATCAACAGGATCCAATCCGCCATGAACATGTGCAATATTCTCATCTTCAAAACACCTTACAACATGTACCAAAGCATCGCAATTATGGATATTATCAAGAAATTGATTTCCTCTTCCTTCGCCTTTGGACGCACCCTTTACAAGCCCTGCAATATCAACAAATTCAATTGCAGTATATGTTTTTTTCTTTGGCTGATCTAATTCAGCAAGCCAATCAAGACGTTCATCAGGAACGACAACAATTCCCACATTTGGATCTATTGTACAAAACGGATAATTTGCAGCTGGCGCTTCGAGGCGCGTAAGTGCATTAAAAAAAGTAGACTTCCCTACATTGGGAAGCCCTATGATTCCACATGAAATTCCTGCCATTTTTAATATCTCCTAGACATTTACATTGTTTAATCGGATAATTCCGGATAAAGTTTTTTTCTACATTCTGGGCATATACTATGAGAAAACTCTGCTTCAGAATGTTTTTTTACATAAGATTCTACGTCTTCCCAATCGCCCGCATCATTCAGTATTTTTTTACATGATGCACAAATAGGAAAGATTCCGCTGAAGGTTTTTATTTTTTCCATTGCTCTTGAAAGTTCTCTGTTTTTTTCCTGTAACTGCATAGTTTTCTGAACAGCATTGTCAAGAGCAGAAATGGTAAAATCGAGAATTTGCTCACCATTAGTTTTAATATAGAACTCTTTTTCTTCATATAAAACAGGAATAAGATTATTTTGCACCTTTTTTTCTTTACGCAATCTCTGATTCCTCATGACTGAATTTATTCTTGCAATAAGATAATCAAAAGAATAAGGTTTAGAAATAAAGTTATCCGCCCCAGCAACCAATCCTTTAATAATATCTTCCGTCTCAGACATAGCAGTAAGTAAAATAAACGGAATATCCTTGCATTCAGAGATTTTTTTTACTTTTCTGCAAAGTTCATACCCATCCATTAGAGGCATCATTACGTCTGAAATAATAATATCAGGGAGGGGATTCTTTTCATTTTCTAAATATTTCAAAGCCTTCGGCCCACCTTCAAGTGGAAGGACATCTATATGATTCTTCTCTAGCATCAACTGTAGAGTAAGTCTTTGTGTTTCAGTATCCTCAATTATCAATATCTTTAATCTATCAGGCATAGTTCCTCTATTGTTTTTTA
>JAYEIY010000277.1:0-6032 GCA_034660375.1 Verrucomicrobiota bacterium | reverse complement strand
GTTTTTTCTATTTTATTGATTTGTTTTTTAGATATATTTTTGAGAGAAGGATTGTCAAAAGAAGAGAAATCCAGAAGGGGAAATCGTTCAGTTAGAAGTTCTTTAAAAGTCATTCCATTTTCTGCCAGTTTCATGGTTGCCAACCAATATTCGTAGATATCTTTTGCGTAATCAGGTTGCCAGAAAGCACGGGAGCCTGCATCGTAGATTGCACAGCGTTCAAGAGGATAAGATGGATTTTCGTATTGAGATTCTATAAATTCAGGAGCAAGAAGGGCATGCCTTCTAAGTAAGTCAGTTCCAGATTCTTTGATGGAAACAAGGGTTTCAGTAGATGCTACATCGAAAACACCCTCAAGATAAACAAGAACAGAAGAATTGAAGTTAGGGAATCTTTTTCTGCATTCAGAATCAATCTCTGTTAAAATTTCTTCTGCAGATAGTCCGCCATAAGTAAAGAAGAGAAGGGATGTCAACGTACTTTGCTGCTTTTCAACAGCATTTAGAATTTCGTTTAAAGCATATTTTAAGCTTGTTCCGGTTGCAACTACGTCGCCGAAGATAATAGAAACTTTTTTAGGAACATATACTTTTTTATAGTCACTTTCTGTAATATGCCACTCTTCTTGATTTTGTGTATATCTGGCTCTCTGAGCACTGATAAAAGCAGAACCGTGGAGGTTCCAAGAAAAAGCATCTGCTAATGCTTCTCTTAAACCAAAATTCAATCCTCCACGCAATATGTTTAAAACAAGGGTTTCTTTTTCTTTAATAAAAAGAATTTTGTTGCTCGCAAGATTCCTCAAAACCGAAGTACATGACTTCTTTAGAAGAGAAGTATATTTTACTCCTGTGATGCAGGGATCATTTGCAATTATTCTGGTTCCAGGAGTAGAAGCTATAATTGTAGTGACTAAAGAAGATTTCTGTGTTTTTTTTATGTAGAGAGAACATTCCGGAGTTGATAATATTTTTTGTAAATCCATCTTTTATTCCCTCTGTTAGTTTTCTGAAATTCATTAAAAATCAATCAAGAGATTTATAATTGCATATTTTTTTTGATATTTAAAAATACATTTAAAGTTTCCCGATTCAAGTGGCAATATAGTTTGAATATTAAATGCTTCGCTATATCTTACTAATGTTTTCTTTCTATAATGTCTTGCTTCCTTTATTTTTTGTTTTTTAGTGTCAACATATATTGGAAAAAAACATTATCTTATCATACTGAGTAATAACTAAAAAAACAAATAAATCTATGAATTCAAAAGGAAAAATATATTTAGTTTCTACACCGATAGGTAATATGGGAGATATTACTTATCGTAGTGTAGAGATTTTGAAAGAAGTTGATTTTATATTGGCAGAGGACACTCGTCGTGCGAGAAAACTTATGTCAACTTATGATATTCATGTACCTGTAGAGAGTTATCATTCACATAATGAGCATGGAAAAACTACTTCTGTTTTACGCAGGATTGAAAATGGAGAAACTTTGGCACTTTTAACGGATGCAGGAAGTCCATGTTTGTCAGATCCTGGTTTTTTACTGGTTAGAGATGCGGTTGAAATGGGAATAGAACCAGAAGTTCTTCCTGGGGCTTCTGCTCT
The DNA here is from genome assembly GCA_034660375.1 of Verrucomicrobiota bacterium. Classification (GTDB taxonomy): domain Bacteria; phylum Verrucomicrobiota; class Lentisphaeria; order UBA2565; family JAYEIY01; genus JAYEIY01. Next base: position 4,421 of record JAYEIY010000277.1, on the reverse strand, counting down.
TACATTTGCCGTTGCTGCTGCAGGAGTTCCGGTTGACAAATTTTTATTTGAAGGATTTCTTCCTACAAAAAAAGGAAAGAGAAAAAAAAGACTAGAGCAGATAAAGGAAATCAATTTAACAGCTTTTATCTACGAATCCCCATACCGAATAAATAAACTACTTCTAGAAATTGCGGATATATTTGATGAAAATACACAGATTATCCTTATTAGAGAAGCTACTAAATTCTTTGAAGAGAGAATAAGGGGCACAGCACACGAAATTCTTGAAAAATATAAAGAGAAAAAATGGAAAGGCGAATTTGTGCTGGTTATCAGTAGAGTCCTTCTATAATTAAAAGGTGGGAATTGGAAATTGAAAACTCATTTAAAAAATAGACTTGGAAACAAGACTCATAAGTCTCCTGAGCAAATCATAACTGAAATAATAGTTCAGCTTTTTGAAAATAAAAAAAATTGTATTATTGCAATTGGCGGCCCAGGCGGAACGGGAAAGTCTACTTTTGCACAATTGCTTTCAAAAAAACTTGTAGAATCAACAGTCTTATCTCTGGATGATTACAAAACCGATAGAAAAATTCGAAAAAAACAAAATATTTTTGGACCCCATCCCGACGCAAATAAGATAGATGAAATAAAAAGGCATTTAACTAATATTAAAACTGGGACATCTTTTAAGAAACCTCTTTATTGCAGAGAAACCGGTAGCAGTAGAAATTCAGAAATTTTCATTCCGACTAAATATAATATTGTAGATGGAGAAGTCGCTACCTATAAAGACTTTAGAGATTTGGTGGATTTCTCTATTTTTGTTGATTCTGATTGGGAAACTCAACTCAATACCCGTATCTCAAGAGATATAAAAAAGAGAAATTATTCCGAAGAAAAAGCAATAGAAACCTTTCTGCAGAGTAATATCAGAGAATTTAGAAAATATGGTGCTGGAAGTAAAAACTGGGCGGATATTCATATTTACTGCCATGATAATTATCAATTAATGATAGAATCTGTTTCTACGGAAATATTTCATATATTTGAAAAATCCTTAAACAAAGAGCTTTCCCCAATTGATTTTTGCGGATTAATAGTGCCTGTTACTACTCCTTTTACGGATTCAAACATGATAGATAAAGAAAATTTCATCTGTCATTTGGATTTTCTACGTAACCATGGAGTAAAACGCATTCTTGTAAATGGAACAACTGGAGAATTTTTTTCTCTTTCTGCAGGCGAACAAAAACTTCTCTTATCCATTGCCAGACAATATTTTCCTGGTTTGGTTCTTTTTCATACAGGGACAAGTAATTTAAATCAAACAATTGAGGCATTGAAATACTCTGATCAGTTTGGTGCCGATGCAATCGTAATCTCTGCCCCTTACTATCTTTCCAATTTGAGCGAAGATGGATTGATAAAATATTTTTCATGTATTGCGGAGTCCGCAAATATACCAATTTTTCTATACAATTTTCCTTTATATACACAAAACAAAATAAGTCCAAAAATATTGCAAAATGTCCCTCATTTTGCACTTAAAGATTCTTCTTCCGATCTATCTCTAATCCAGTATACCTCAAAATATTTTATAGGCAATGATTTTCTGATAACAAAAGCCTACCAGCGGGGGGCATGTGGATTCGTCAGCGGATATGCCAATGTAATTCCTGATCCTTTTGTTGAATTAGATATCCTTTTGGAAAAAAACGAGAAAATAAGGGCGGAAAATATACAAAATAAAATTATTTCCACAATAAAAAATCTAAAAGACAAATACAAAGATCAAAATTCAGTGGGGATAAAAAGACTGAAATATGTTCTTTCTGAAGCACTTAAAGAATATCCCAAAAATGTTCGATTACCGCTTGTCTAATCTAAGTACTACGCATATCCTCATGCGTTTTTTTGTACTACGCATATCCTCATGCGTTTTTTTGTACTACGCATATCCCCATGCGTAAATTTTTTGTATTACGCATATCCCCATGCGTAAATTTTTTGTACTAATTATATTTTTTTTCTATTTTTTTTGCATGATGATATGCAAAGTACTTATTTTTGCATGATGATATGCAAAGTACCTATTTTTGCATGATGATATGCAAAGTACAAAGTACTCTTTATTCCAGCAATTCCAATTCTATTGCCACCTCATTATTTATATTATTGAGCCAGTAACCTTTTTTAGATTCAAATTTATCTAGATTACCATAAGCAATATTTTTATAGACAGTTTCGGTAGCATCCCAGAACCATATAAAGTTGTTTCTGAATCTTTCCGGAATATTCATGTCATTTCCTGTTCCTATAGGACCTATCATATTCCATCCGTCTTCAAGCGGTATGCTTGCGGAGTCAGGGAATTGACCTTCAAAATCAAGATTTTGTTCTGTCTTGCTATAATACCAATATCCGTATCCTGAAACAATGTCGAGTAAAGATTCTACCGTTTTATATTCACCTTCTTCCCAAAACCATATTGTTCCGGTATTTTTATCGAAGATGTCAGAGTTTCTGACAGTATCAATTTCCAGTGGAAAAGAAATTAAATTCCATCCTTCTTTGAGGTCAAATGTTCTTTGGACATTTATTTTGAAAAGAATAGTTTCACTCGTATATTTTTCCTGATCAGTTTTGTCCGTTGCAGTAAATGTTATCTCCTCACTGCCTACCCAACCTTCAGGTGCTGAAACAGAAACAATATTATTGTTGTCAATATCAATAATTAAATTAACTATGCCGCTTCTTGAAAAATCTAAATCATTGCCGTCAACATCTTCAAAATAATTGTCCAGATCAAAAGGAGCAAAGCTTTCTCCTTCAATAAGAGTTTGTGAATTAAGAGTGTTTGTCTCTCGCGGGATTTCTTCATCAACGGGATTAATGGTAAGCAAAAAATTTTGTTGATATGTATTATTCTCCTGCTGGGCATCATTGGCTGTGACGGTGAACAATTGTGTACCATTCCCATCAGCTACTGTAACCACAGAAATTTCTCCAGTTACCGGGTCAATATTGACAGTCGCAAAATCCACAGACGATGGGGAAAGACTGTAATTAACAACCTGTTCCGTTTCATCATCAGGAATACTACCCGGTGTTGAAGAAACTGTTTCAGTCCCCTGAAAATCTTCATCCACAACAATATCACTGCCAAGTGTAAACTCGGGAGGGTCATTTACTGGGGTAATTGTAATATTTATAGTAGCTTCTTCCGAATGTAGACCGGAAGAGTCAACAGCCCTAAAAGTGAAAGAGTCCGTGCCATTGAAGTTAAGCTCTGTCACATTGTAAATTAGCCATGGGAGCCCATCAGCATATTGAAAAGCTACAGTTCCATGTATTGGTTGAGAAGCAATCATATAAGTCAAATCATTATCATGATCATCTGACGCGGAAAGAACTATTTCAATAGGTGTAAGAGAATCCTCATCAAGGTCGTAAGTACCTAAATCAACAGAAGCAGAGATTGGTTTCTCATTTGCCACACTATTAGCAAAATCAACAATAAAAACATCTCGATGATCATCTGTATCATCAGCAAGCTGTGCATTACTAGCAAAACAGACCTTTGTCCCGTCAGGAGATAGCACACCCGCATAACTTTCAGAGCCTAATGAGTTTGAAAGATATGAAGCCCCATTAATATCATAACGATATGCATCATCCGAACTTGTAGTCAAATAAATATAACCAGCTCCAGGAGAAAGTTGCGAATTATTAACAGAAAGGTCTGCACGAACTGACTCTTCCTGAATAGTTGTAATTGTTCCTGAAGTAAGATCTAATATCTTCAATTTTGTTCCAGAATGATAACTGGCAAACTGACCATTCATAGAAATAGAAATATCTGATAAATTACCATCTGAATCTGTTATAGAAAAAAGCTTTGTGGAATCCGCAAATAAACCGTCCGCACTAGCAAAATGTGCAATAATATCATTCCCATTGAAATATGCAATGCAATTTCCGTTACCACTAATTACAGGGTAACCAGTAACATTTGAAGCAATTGTAGTTTGAGAATCTGTCTCAGGTTCCCAAAGAATAATATCCTTAGCAGAAGTGCCAGCAGTGTCAAAAACAACCTTTGAACCATCTCCGGATATTGAAATACTTTGATTAGTCTCTGCTTCAATACTCTTTATACTTGAAAGTAAAGGCACAGAATTATCAATTGGACACCAGCAGACAGTGTATTTTCCATCCTCAAATTTTTTATAAATTAATGCGTCACCATTAGATGATAATGTAGGTAAGTGATAGATTGATGTGATATCTTCACCACTCCATGAATCTATTAAATAATTATCAGCATCTTCCATGTTTTTTAGAAAAACAGAATTATATTTAATATTATTATCAACATACCTCCTTGTGAATGCAATCAAATTAGCCGTTTCATTAATAGAGAGCTTGTCTTT
>JAYEIY010000276.1:0-6039 GCA_034660375.1 Verrucomicrobiota bacterium | reverse complement strand
TCAGAAACTTTTTCCGATGGATCTTCAAGAAACTCTCCTTTAAGTATTTCTTTTTTCAGTAGTTTTCTTGAATTTCCCTTACCACTATAATGATAGACAATTTTTTCACGTATACCTATTTTTGTAAGAATAGCCTTATCATAGAGATTTAACTGAAAACAAGGAATATATCCTATATTTCCAGAAATTACCTGTTTTACATCAAAGTAATAATTATGCTCGGTTGAAAGTATTTCGGTATTCACAATTTTTCCTGGATAAATTTCTGTTTCATGACTTGAAAATGGTGACCATGCAACAAGTAATATGATTTGAGAAACAAAAAACAATTGTAATAATAAACGTCTCATTTGGTAACCCCCAATTTTAGTAATCTTACCTTTTTCCCGGTTTTTACCGGTGCAACCAACCACATTCCCAGATTACTGTAATAGGCAGAAGGAACTTCTGTTATATAATTCCCATTTTTTCTTTTCGGATCCCATATTCTGATCATCTTTATTCCGAATCTGTTGAATAAATCTTTTTTTAACAGTGGTATTTGTATTTCTTTTGTCCATGATAACATTTTTTCATTTTTTTGAATATTCATTTTCTGTAGTTCTGTAACAGAAGGCAGAGAATATATTCCCGGAACATTTTTGTTAAACCACTGAACAAAAGCCTGTGCTTCATCGTATGCTATATTACAAATAGGACTATTATCTATCGCTATCCACTTATCGCTTTTATCTTTAAACAAAAACTTACTCAATCTCTTTTTATCATAATCTTCGTCTTCTTTCAATCTGTTGAGATAATAAGCAAAACTCTTTGCAGTTATAGGTTCACTGCTTATATAAAAAGAAACCTCATCCTTTTCATTTACATTCTCAACAAGCTTCATTACTATGTTCATGCCATCAAGTGTAAATTCTTTAGGAGGAGGTACATTTCTCATTTTTTTTTGGATTTTGAGGAGGAGGTTTTTAGCATCATTTCTAAGATCCAGATATTGTCTGTTTTTGTAAATAGGGATAATAAGATCTCTAGCCTTAAAGAGGAGTATTATTAACTCTGATATATCTTCTTTTTTATTTGCAAGATGATAAAGATTCTTGGCATCCCATAGGCGGTTCATATATTTTGCCTTTATTTTTGCACATTCAGTTTGGAATTCCTTTTCTTTATCAGTACGCTTTTCAGAAAAATCCACACGATTAAAGAGTGAATGATCCTCTTTTTCTGTATCTTCAACTATATCCTCTGCCTTACAGACAAAAGCAAAGAGAATACACAAAATTATTGAAGAAAATATAATTTTCAAACAATCTAAATTAGATCTTTTCTTTTTCAAAATAACCTCCGTTTTCAGAGCCATTGACTATTACCTAAAATCCTCGAAAAATTTCAAATTCTGATTTATACAGCTTTGCTTTGCAAGAAAACAATCTGCACTACTGCTAAAAATTCGAGGATTCAGGTATTAAGGAACATGGACTGTTTTATTTTAAGAAACAAGATATTGTAATATTTTATCCGCTATTTTTTCTGCGGTAAATCCAAACTCTTCCTGAAGAACAGCATAAGGTCCTGATTTCCCAAAAGTATTCAGGGATATATTCAAACCGTCAAGACCTGTATAACGTTCCCAACCAAAAGAAACTCCAGCTTCAATTGAAACACGTTTGCGACATTCATTTGGTAAAATGCTTTCTTTATAGGTTTCGTCCTGATTTTCAAATAATTCAACTGACGGCATGGAAACAATACGTATCTTTTTCCCTTGCTTTCTAAGAATTTCAGCTGCACTAAGAGATGTGTTTACTTCAGAACCAGTTGCAACCAGGATTACTTCATAATCTTTATCTTCACTTAAGACGTAAGCTCCCTTAGCAAGAGCAATCTTTCCTGCATTCTCAGAAGAAAAATTCTGTAGATTCTGTCTTGTCAAAGCAAGTATAACGGGTCCGTCTGCTCGCAAAGCTGCATCCCATGCATGTGCAACTTCATTGGCTTCAGCAGGACGAATCACCGTTACGCCGGGAATAGCTCTCAACATAGCTAGTTGCTCTATTGGCTGGTGAGTCGGACCGTCCTCACCGACAAAGAAAGAGTCATGCGTAAACACATAAATAACATGAAGCCGCTGGAGTGCAGCAAGTCTTATTGCAGACTTTATATAATCGCTAAAAACAAAGAATGTTGCACCGTAAGGTATAGTTGTATTGTAAAGAGCCATGCCGTTACATGCCAGCCCCATCGCAAATTCCCTTACTCCAAAGTGCATATTTCTCCCCGAATAATCCTCTGCAGAAAAACTATTTTCTTTTTTAATATCGGTTTTTGTAGATGGTGCTAAATCTGCAGCTCCTCCACAAAACGCAGGTATCATTTCTGAAATTTTCTGCATATATGTTCCGCTTGAGGCACGAGAAGCAACATTTTCAGGCAATATTTTAAGCAATTCATCAAGAAGATTATCCGGAATCTTTTTTTCTTGCAATGCAACTAATTCCTCTGCTTTATCAGTATTGTCTGCAAGAAATTCCTCAAGCTCACTTTCCCATTCTGCCGCTGCATCCTGCTGTATTTTAATTGTTTTTTTACAATAATCATAAACTTCCGAATCAACCTTGAAATCAGAGTTTTCATCAAATCCGAGATTCCTCTTCGTAGCTGCCAATTCATCAGCTCCTAAAGGCTCTCCATGTGCACATGCTTTTCCTTCTTTATTTGGTGATCCTTTACCTATTTTTGTTTTTCCTATAATAAGAGTTGGCTTGCCATTACCTTTTTTAGCTGTGTTAAGAGCATTTTCTATTTCTTCTGTATCATGCCCATTAATGGTTATGGTATTCCATCCATAGGCCTTGAATCGGGCTCCAACATCTTCTGAAAAAGCAAGCTCTGTAGAACCTTCAATAGTAATTTTATTGTCATCATAAAAACAAATAAAATTGTCAAGTCCAAGATGTCCAGCCAAAGATGCCGACTCTGAAGTACACCCTTCCATCATACAACCATCCCCTACAATTGCATAAATTTTCTGATTAAACAATTTAGTATTATTCATTTTTGCTGCTAGCTGTTTAGCTGCAATTGCCATGCCTACTCCTGTCCCAAAACCACTGCCAAGAGGTCCAGTTGTAACCTCTACACCATCTGTATGTCCATATTCGGGGTGTCCAGGTGTAAGGCTGCCCAGTTGACGAAACTGCGCAAGTTCTTCCATTGACAATCCATAATCGAAAAGATGCAAAAGAGAATATAAAAGCATTGAACCATGTCCTGTAGAAAGAATAAAACGATCTCTACCAATCCACTGCGGGTCAGCGGGGTTATGTATAAGGTGTTTACTCCATAGTGTAAATGCAAAGTCAGCTCCTCCCATAGGCATTCCCGGATGCCCTGACTGAGCTTTTTCGATTGCGTCTGCGGAGAGAATTCTGACTGTGTCAATTGCTTTTTTTTCAATACTATTCATTTTCTTGTTTTTATCCTATTTTTTTTATTTGTTTTTATTTTTATTTTTTGCCAATTCATTGAGAAAGAGTTTATAGTTATCTAAGTCCTTTTTTATTAATTCATAAGAAACGAGGTACTTCTTTTCTAAAAAATCAATTCTATCTCTATCATAATCAAATTCAAAATAATATCTTTTGAAATGTCTAAAACGCAAGATTTCTTTCAACATTCCATATGTTTTATCGCTTAATAATCTTTTTCTGACCTCAGGGATTTCCAGATTCATTTTATCCAATAAATTTAAATGCCACTTTGATTTATCAAGATTATTTTCAAAAAATTTGAAAATTCTGACAAAAAGGGTTTCCAAACAAGTATAATAATCTATAAAAATATTTGAAAGAATAACTAAATCATAATTCTTTTTACCTTGAAAAATTTTCAAATCTTATTTTTTTTGCTGAAAATAACAATATACCTTTTCTAACTGTGCAGAACATTTATCAATTTCTGCTAAAAGTAATAAAATGTTATCTTCTTTCATACACAATTTTCCCAGTTTTTCTAATTGATTCCTGATGTATTGGAGATATTTTTTCAATTTCCACCAAATCTAAATCAAAATCAGTCATAGAAGCAGACTTATTATATAATTCAAAAAAAAATAGCAACAGATTTAATTCCTTCAACAGCAATATCTATATCAGAATTTACATCAAATTGTTCTGAATTCAAAAGAGAGCCCCATTGATAAATTCTCTTGGGATTATATTCCCGAAGCATATCAACAATAGAATCAAAATCTTTTTTAGCCTGCAAATATAACTCAAAATTTTGCTTTTTCCCTGCCTTTTCCTTAGCTTTCAAAAAAGCTACAGCCTTCTTATAATCAAAACATTTATTGTTTGATGAAGAGTTCATTGTCTGTTAATTTATAGTAAAATAAATATTTATTAAATTAAGAAAAACAAGCGTAAAAATAAAGAAATTTGTCCTACATCATTATAGTTTGAGTTACGAAGTATTCAACATAATTCATCTTCAAAAAACATAATTATTTTTACTAACTAATAAAAAGATTCGTTTTCCTAATATTGTATAATATAATTCATAGGTTATTATTTAGAGCCAGCACGAAAAGTTTTTTAAAGAGGCAAAAAACTTTTCATACAGACTCTGCATGAATTCAAAGTCAGAGATTTTGAACTTTATTTAAAATGAATACGGACTAGTTAATAATGATTTTAAGTTTTATTTATTAAAAAACAACTCAAAACACAAACAGACAGTCTACGAAAAGCCTTCGAACAAAGTGAAAAAGGCTTTTCGTGCAATGTCTATTTATATTAATACACTTATTTCTTAATTTCTTACATTTTTATAAAACCCTATGAGAAAATAGTAAGCAAACTTACTCCGCCTGAAATTATTAAGGTATAACAAAATAAATAAGGAAGACTTTATGCCACTTATCAAACTAAAAACAACATCTCAACTCTCTAAAACACAACAAAAGGAACTTCTAACTGAACTATCTACTCTTCTTGCCAAAAAACTGGGAAAACCAGAGGCCTATGTAATGTCAATAATAGAAAATAACGCAATTATGATGTCTGGAGAAGAAGGCGATGCCGCATTTGCAGAAATAAAAAGTATTGGCGGATTAAATCCTGAAGTAAATTCATCCATTTCTCAAGATCTGTGTTCTCTACTTGACGAACATCTTGAGATTCCACAAGACAGAGTTTACATAAACTTTATAGATATCGCTCCCAATAATTGGGGCTTTAATGGCTCAACATTCTAATGAATTTATTCTCATCCCACTAATCATAATTTTTAGCATAAACTTGAGTAAATATTTTTCAAATTGAAAATTTCAGGGCAAAAGTCATAGTTTCTAAATAATTATATTATCCCAGGATTAAAACCCTATTATCCCAGGGGTAAAACCCCATTTTATGCCAGGATTAAAACCCTATTATCCCAGGGTTAAAACCCCGGGCTAATATAAAATGCCCTTTCAGGGCAAATATCAATCGAATCCTGATTATTCCCAGGCTTAAAACCCCATTATCCCAGGGTTAAAACCCCGGGCTAATATGAGATGCCCTTTCAGGGCAAATTTTCCCTTTTTTTAACATCATCAAAGGGGATTTGTGCCAACGGCACATTTTATATTAACCTAGGGTTTCAACCCCATTATCCCAGGGTTAAAACCCTGGGCTAATATGAGATGCCCTTTCAGGGCAAATATTGTCCGTTTATTTATTCCCAGGGTTAAAACCCTGGGCTAATATGAGATGCCCTTTCAGGGCAAATATCAATCGAAACCTTATTATTCCCAGGATTAAAACCCCGGGCTAATATGAGATGCCCTTTCAGGGCAAATATCAATCGAAAACCCATTATCCCAGGGTTAAAACCCTGGGCTAATATGAAGTGCCCTTTCAGGGCAAATTTTATCCGTTTATTTATTCCCAGGGTTAAAACCCTGGGCTAATATGAGATGCCCTTTCAGGGCAAATATCAATCGAAACCTTATTATTCCCAGGATTAAAACCCCGGGCTAATATGAGATGCCCTTTCAGG
>JAYEIY010000275.1:0-6091 GCA_034660375.1 Verrucomicrobiota bacterium | reverse complement strand
TATGAAATATTAAAAGATTTGAAGTTAGTACTTCAATCTTAATAGAATAATATTTTTTAGATAAATTTTTACAAAAAAAGTTTAAAAAAAGAAATATTATTCATAAAATAGATTATACGAGGAAAAGAAAAAATGCTATTTAATACAAATAAACTATCAAAATCTGAATCAGATACAGTTCTAGCAACAGCTATCACATTCCTTAATGATGGAAAATCACTTATGGCTTCGTTAAACTTCACAGGTCAAATTTTTGAAGGAAATATACAAAAAGTGTTACTACTGCTTGAAGATGATTTTACAAACAACTCAGTACCAATGGCAGATGCCTGTTTAACATATGGACTATTAAATGAAGAGGAAGCCCCGATGCTTGTCTCAAAAGAAAGCAAAACCGCCACAATAATTGAAACCATTATTGACCTTAGAAAATACGGAAGTAATTACGAAAAAATCTTATTATCTTCACTTAGATCCCCTATCCTTATTGCTATTGTAACATTTTTTGCAATGTACTATTATGCAGACACAATGTATGCAGAAATTTTAGACATCAAAATTTCATCAATCAAAGAAGCCTACACCAAACCAGACCTCTCTTTTATCTCATCTTATTTAACAAACAAAAATATCCTTCTATATTGGGGAATATCCCTAATATTTCTAACAATTAGTTCGATATTTACATACTCATATTTTTACAAAACTAACCGTAGCATTATATATAAGATATTCAAGAAAAAACCATATGATGACACACCAAAGATGTTCAAACTTATGATAGGAATGAGACTATCAAACATTGATACTATTAACATATACAGAAAAATGAAAGATATTCCTCATTATTCAGGACTAAGCTCAATGTTCGCAGAACTTGAAGAGTGTGTTATTAATAATGAGAAATATAGCCCTATTTTTCAACAATACAACTTCCCAAAAGATATTATCTTAACAATGAAATCAAAAGAAGATAATGAATTTTGGGACGGAATAGAATCACTAATCGCATTCTCAACCCAAAGAGCTGATACAGAATTTGCAAAAATGAAAGCGATGTGGGGGACAATCAATATGTTTTTACCATGGATAGTACCATTCTATTTTATGTTCGACATCGGTGTTATGTACATGCTTGCAGCAAAATAAATTAAAACTCTTAATTAGGTTTTAATTTATACCCATTTAATCTTTAAAAAAAGGAATCCAATGAAAAAAAGCAATTTTATAAACCCAAACTTAATCAATGATGATTTAACAAAAACTATCGCAGTAGAAGCCAAAACAGGCCAAGGAAAAACCCACACCATCCTAAATCATATCGTAAAACCACTCATTCAAAGCAATTCAGCACTTATCTATATAGATATAAAAGGAGATACCCCAACAAGTGAAGAGATAAAAAATTTCGCAATCCAAGAAAACCGCCTTAATGATTTTATTTTAAATAATAAGATCAACCAAAAAAAACTAAAAAAACAAATTTATGATACTCTAAATCATAAAAAAATACTTATATTAACTCTACCATCTTTACAAAATTCACGAAATTCAAATAAAAATACTCTTGAAATAATTATACACACCATAAAAGAGATATTAACCAATGGAAACAGATGTGACATTTCAACAAAAAACACTACTAATATTATTTTCGACGGATATGAAGAGAGAAACCCTTTGCAATCACACATAGACCTATCAATCATTAATGAAAACATTAGAAATCTAAGTAACATAGGCTTGACAATATCAAGCCAAAAAGAAATATCTAAATCTTTTGATATAGATATATTAATCACAAAAGATTAATCAAAAACCCATAAAAAAAGGAATAAAAATGACTCAAAATAACAAAAAACAATCTGCGTATGACGCTTTAACCCAAAACGGCTTCACCAAAGAGGAAGCCGACACTCTCTTAACAATACTTTCAGACAAAGAAGCATTTAAAGTTGCTCAAAATAGAGCCGATTTAAAACTTGAAGAGATGAAAAACGATGACAATATCTCTCCAAACAAAAAAGCTGACGCTATCAAAGAAATTTCTAAATTAAATAACAACACCGCTGAAGTATTAACCAAATCACTAGACAAGCTAGTTCTAATAAAAGATTTAATCAACCCTGATTCTAACGAACCAACTTTATTTAAATACGAAGAGGTACTATCCCCAGAAGACAAAGAAGAATTATCAAGCATTGTAAATTCTGGAATCAACAAAGAGGTCGAAGATACCATTAAACTACTTACCGATTCTGTCAATGAATTAAAAGAAAAAACAAAAGCAATAATTAACCATTCATCCAAAATAGAAAATCTATTTTCCAACTCCAGTGAGGCAATCAACGAAGAACTCAAAGAGTTCCAAAAAGAAAAAGAACAACCAAATACCACATTAAATACCACAGAATCCCTAAACACGTAGTGTTTTAGGGATAACAAAAAATTCACAAAAGGAGGGTACAAAAAATGTCAAAAAACACCACGATTGTTAGTTATGACCCAGAATGGGGGAAAGTAGGAGATCTAATTAACGAAAAATTAGTCCCTTTCGCCCAGACCACACCATACCTAGCACTAGTCTTTACTATTCCAATAATAGCAGGAGTTAAAAGTGCCGCCCTTCTAATATTTTGTGCCTCTTTACTATCGATATATTTTACCTTACTATTTAATAAAAATAGCGTTGTATCAATTCCCAAAATGGGCGAAATAAACGATGCAATTGATATGTTGAAAGAACCCCTTCATGAACAAGAGACAGTTTACTATTTCGCAAAATTTGGCTCAGTAGTCAAAGAGTTCAAAGGAGAAACCACAAAAGAAGCCAACAATAGAAAAACAGGAAACTTATCCCCAAACAACATCCTGTATGAATACCTTGTTGGGAAATCTCTCTACACAATGGGAATACTTCTAGCAGGGGCAACAGGGGCAGGAAAAACAGTATCACTCACATCAACCACGATACACCCGATAATTAAAACAGGGTCAGGTATGATTTTTATTGAGGGAAAAGGAGATCGTCCAATTAGTGAAGGAATTTATTCAATGGCAGCCGAACACGGCAGAGAAGATGATGTATTTTTCCTTGACTTTGCAGCAGTAACCTCTGGCGGATTCTCCCATTCTGTAGCACCTTTAGCTTCTGGTGGTCCACTAGTACTAAATGAAACACTTACCAATCTTATTGATATTATGACGGGAGACAACTCATGGGTATCTGACAAAGCAACTGAATTTATGCAGTCACTACTATTTATACTTGTACCACTCAGAGACCTTGACTTAATAATTGAACCAGAAGATATGAAATTGATAAAAAATCTTGAGAGTTTTGAAAACCCCGATACAGAAACAAAAGATTTTAATCTTACCCTACTTCAAAAATATCTAAACTTTCAATCAGCAATTGATTTAGCATTCGCATTTAGAGAACTATTAAGTGACCCAAAATTTGTAAGCAAATTATCCGCCCATCCAAAACACAAGTCAATAGTCAATTTAAAAGATTCATATCTTTTCCCACTAATTAACTTCCTTACTGTTCACTCTATTGATATGGGAGACCGAACCAAAGCACCAGTTTATGATGAAGTAGCTAATGCAGATGTTAAAAAAGCAAATAACTATGCAATTAACCCTTGGACTAAGGCCCTTGGAACTTTTGGTAATGAAGCTATTTACGGGTCGATATTCAACAAAGAATACCCAGACATCAATTTCATTGATGCAATGAAATCAGGAAAGATTATCATTGCATCACTACCATCACTTCAAAACAGTCGTGATAAAAATGAAAAAATTGGAAAAATGCTAACAGCACTTATTAAATCCGCCCTTGGAGAGATGCTTTCAGAAGGTGAAATGGAAGGAAACATGGTGCAAAAAGAGGCTCAAAAAAGGCTAAGACCATACAAACTTCCATTTATGCTTATCTTTGACGAGATTTCAAACTACGGTTCAGAGATGATGGGTCAAATATCTTCTATGTGTAGAAGTATTGGTGCAGAAAAAGGTGGTATAGGGATGATGATTTCAGGTCAGTCAGAGACAGACCTGAAAAGAATGGGAGACAATGGGATTGATGGAGACCAATTAAAAGCAAATCTTGGTATCGCATACTTCCTAAACCTTGCAGATACAGGTTATGCAAAACTTGCTGCTGGATATTGTGGAAAAAAATTCGAATATGAACTAAAAGAAGACATCATAATTTCAAAAGGTAAAGACAAAGGGGAAAACGATATTACGAGACAAACTGAAAGAAAAGAGGTTGAGTGGTATCCTGAAGACTTTTTCCAAAAGAAATTAAAAAAACAAACTGGTGAAGGAATCATAATCCAAAACGGATACCCTCTTCCTGAAAAAATTGTCGCAAACTTTATTGAACCAAAACCAATAAAAAAACATAATTACGATTCCGATAAGGAAGAAGAGGAAGCAAAAGGAATTATCCTTACAAAAAATATTTCACATAAAAAACTAATGAAATATTTCACTGTCTCAAACCAACTAATGAATGAAACTGATTATAAAAACAATCAGAATAAAACAATCAAATCACTAGAAGAGGAAATCGAAAATGAAAAAATTGCTTAAAATCATTACACTCTCAATTTTTCTAACAACAAATTCATATGCTGGATGGTCAGTATTGACATCCTATATGAATAGCTCAGGAGCAACAATTTCACAAGAAGTTGCAAAAGTTGCAGATAAACATACTCAAACCTTAACAAAACTAAACTCTACTAATATTACTAATATAAAAAACAAAACCACCACCGAATTAGAACTCTATCAAAAGATTCTAAAAAATGCAAAAGACACCGCATTAATAAGCTTTCAGATGAAAATCCAAAAAGACAATATTCTACTTACGAAAAATGGAATTGAGGATTTAAAACGACTATTAGAAAAAGATGCTTTTGTCCCAGCCAATCAAAGAGATGTTCTGTACCAAAAAGCACACCAAAGAAGATAAAAAGGTCAAACCATGTCAAAAAAAGAAATACCAAACAAACCATTAGAAAAAAATACACCAAAAAGTGTAAACCTTAGCCCAATAAGAGTTGATTTAACCCTAAAAGAAGAGATACAAAACCGTGCCAATAACTTATACCCATCAGCACAAAATAAAAATGTTTCTAAATACATTCGTAATCTTATCATTGCAGACATAGACCAAAGCAATGATATTCCCGCAGACCAAGATTGTATCGATGTTGAAACAAAACATCTACACCAACAAGTAAGAAGAATAGGAAACAATCTAAACCAAATCGCTCACGCTCTTAATAAAATGAAATCAGATAAACCACTTAATTTCACAGAAACACAAAATATTAACAGATTTTATAAGGAATTACAGGAAATTCAGCTAAATATTGCAAAACTAACCTAACACCACCACCCGCCCCTAGATGGAGAAATTCAAAGAATTTGAAGAAATCCATCCACCCCTAAAGACAAAAATCTTTACCTATTAGAAACCCTCTCTTAAAAAGTAGCAAAGCTACTTAAAAAACCTATAAAAAAACTTCACAGCCCTGTACGCATTAAACATACACTTCACAATCTTACAAATTCACAGCCCTATACACACTATACCTACACTTCACAATCTTACAAATTCACAGCCCTGTACGCATTAAACCCGCACTAACCGCTCCCTTATTTCAAATCAATCTTAAGTTGCAACCTTTTCCGTATCAACCCCATATAATGTTCGGTCTCACTTAATATATATGCATCCTTTTTAGCCAAGAGATAATACTCTTCCAAAATCAAAAGTTTTGAATCAATCAATTTCTCTTGCTCTTTATATAACTCTTTTGTATCCTCTAACGATGATTCTATATTACCATCTTCTGTACTAATTTTACTCATAACCCCCTGCTCTCCTGACGAGACTGTCGAGCCACAATCAGCATAGGGACATATTGCGTTTAAATTACTTACGATTAATAAAACCGCTATAGTCTTTATTTTTCCATATTTTAATCTTCTTAACATATTTTATCCTTTATTATAAAGAAAAAAGTCTATATAACTTAAATCTATTTTTTACATATTTAAACTTAAT
>JAYEIY010000274.1:0-6100 GCA_034660375.1 Verrucomicrobiota bacterium | reverse complement strand
GAAAAATTATTATAAATAGGGGGGAGGAACGACCCCCGGTTTATGCATAATTTTTACTTGACTAATATAAGGTTCTGATGTACTCCATTTTTTAGACTTTGAGGTAGACGCATTTCCGTGAAGAACCAAAAAGCTCCTCCCTCGCCGCAGATTGCACATCTTTTTCCAAATCATTTATCAAACCTATTTTCTGAGAAAGTTGCTCGGATACCATCGCAATAAACCCTTTTGTATAGTCTACCTCTCTCTCATAAAGATACTTATTCAATCTTGGAATCCCAATTAAACCAATGAGAGTTCCGAATAAGAAAAAAATAAAAAGATAAACCACGACAAATTTTACAGAAAGCTTCATTCTTCAATCCTTTGTTTTAAAATCATTATTAGATAAAATCAGTAGATTTTCTTTTCAACTGTGCTATATTAATTAGATATCGCATAAAAAGCCTTTTTCGCTACGCTCAAAGGCTTTTCATAGGCTATTTAAATATACAATTTTAAATATTAATTACTAATCTATTGCATGTAGTAAATAATTCAAATCAAAACAGGCATTCTAATGATAAAAACTTTTGTTTTAGATACAAACATACTGCTTCACAGCGCCGTAGCCCTCGAGTCATTTGCAGATAACGAGATAATTCTCCCAATGGCTGTCCTCGAAGAATTAGACAGATTTAAAAGTAGACACGATGAACTTGGAAGAAATGCAAGACACGTTATTCGTAAAATTGATCAACTTAGAAAAAATGGAAATCTTCAAAAAGGTGTTTCCCTTAAAAATGCCGTCGGCGATACTCCCGCGGGAACACTGAGAATACTAACTACTAAAGGCAAAAACTATTTTGCTGATTTGGATATTGATATCCCTGACAACAAAATTCTTATGACAGCATATCGTCTACATAATGAAGGGAAAAATGTCTTTTTTGTATCAAAAGACATCAATGTCCGATTGAAAGCCAATGCACTCGGATTGCAGGTTATGGATTTTGAAAAACAGAAAATCAACTTTGATGAACTCTTTTCTGGTTGCAGAGAGGTTATGGTTTCTACAGATGAGATTGATTCTTTCTATAAAAATTCTACTTTGACTCTTTCTGAAGAGATGAGACCAAACGAATTTGTTATGTTAATTGACAAAACAACAGATAAACACACCGCATTGGGAATCGCTCCAGAAAAAGGAAATATCATTATTCCACTTTCTTCTGAAAGCGAAAAAATATGGAATGTCTCACCAAGAAGCAAAGAACAGAGAATGGCAATGGAACTATTGATAAATCCCAAAATACAGGTAGTTACTCTTGTGGGGCAGGCAGGTTCTGGCAAAACACTACTCGCCATGGCGGCAGGATTACAAGCTGTTGTGAAAAACAATTTGTATGAACGCATATTAGTATCAAGACCAATAGTTCCAATGGGAAATGATATAGGATATCTTCCCGGAGGTAAAGAAGAAAAATTAAGCCATTGGATGCAACCAATCTACGATAATCTTGAATTTCTTATGCACACAGAAGAAAATAATGCCCATTCAATACAAAAATATATTGATGACCTTATGAAAAAGAATCTTCTACAACTGGAAGCTCTTACCTACATAAGAGGAAGAAGTATTCCTAAACAATATGTGATTATCGATGAGGCACAGAACTTGACGCCACACGAAGTAAAAACAATAATAAGTCGTGCCGGAGAAAATACAAAAATGATCCTTACCGGAGACGCATATCAGATAGATAATCCATACCTTGATTCATCAAGCAATGGATTGAGCTATGCAGTAGAAAGATTAAAGGATCTATCTATACACGGACACATAACCCTGAAAAAAAGTGAAAGAAGCAAGCTAGCCGCAGCTGCAGCAGAATATTTATAATTTAGACCCTGCACGAAAAGGTTTTTAAAGGGTCAAAAACCTTTTCACACAGACTCTCTCTAGGTGCAAAATCAAAGATTTTGAACTTTATTTGAGATTAATTAAATAGAAGAGGAAATATAGATAATATGGCTAAGAACGTAATGAAACGCAAGAAAAAAAGTACTGTTAAGATTGCAAAACAATCTAAACAAGACAAACCTCTTAAAAGAAGAAAGAAAAAACCTCCAAAAAAAAAGAAAAAGCAAATTCCTATAGTTGGCACTTCCGGCAATAAAAACACAATTACCTGGATACTGGGAGGTGCTGTTCTGCTAGGAATTTTGTTCTTGTTATTCGGATTAAATTCCAATAAAAAAAGAAGAATAAGAAAACTTCCGGTAAAAATTGAAAAAAATAATAGTTTAAGTTTATCAGAAAAAAAAGAAATATGGACAGCCATGTGGGCAGATGAAACAAAGGCAATACAGTCCTCCGAAAAAAAATATCCTGAAGTATCAAATAATGATATGCAGGAATTTAGAGAACGCGGGAAAAAACGACATCTTTACAAAAAACAAATGGAAAAAAGATACAATAAAAAAACAACACGACGCTTTAATATTACAAAATCACAACTGAAAAGCATAACAAAAGAAGGACTTACTAAAAAATGGAAAATACCAAACTAATTGAAGAATTGGCTCTGTCAATTAACCAATTAACCAATTAACCAATTAATTTTTTGAAGGACCAAAATGAAAACAAAAATAATATTGCTTTATTTATTCCTGTTTTTTTGCCAAACCTTAACCTCCCTCTTCGGAGAGACAAAAGGAAAATTGTTTATAGTTCCCCTCCAGGAAGAAATAAATAAACCCCAACTATATATTATTAGAAGAGCTTTTAAAGAAGCAAAAAAAGCTAATGCCAGTGCTGTTATTCTTGACATAGATACTCCCGGAGGACGCGTAGATATAACCGAAGAGATTATTTCATGGATACGCAGTTTTGATGGACCAGTCTATGCATACGTAAATCCTAGAGCACAAAGTGCCGGAGCTATAATCAGCTTTGCCTGTAACAAAATATATATGTCACCAGGTAGCAGAATAGGCAGTGCAATGCCTATCCTACTCAGTCCTACCGGCGGAGCACAGGAAATACCGGAAAGCATTCAAGAAAAAATATCTTCGGACATCAGAGCAATGGTAAGAGGGCTGGCACAGGAAAATAATCATTCTGAAGATGTCGCAGTTGCTATGGTTGACTCGAAGAAGGAAGTAATTATAGGGGAGAAAACAATCTCAAAAAAAGGAGAGCTATTAAATCTTACGGCTCTGGAAGCCGTCGAAAAAATAAGAGAAAACGGTCGTCCCCTTCTTGCAGAAAAGATTGTAGAAAATATGAATGAACTTATCCTGGAAATAGGTCAAGACAAAGCAGAAGTTAAATATTTAAAAGTCAGTAGTGCCGAGCAGTTATCACGATGGATAACAACTCTCGCTCCTATTTTTCTTGCACTCGGGATACTGGGGATATATGTAGAGATAAAAACCCCGGGATTTGGAATTCCTGGAATACTCGGAGCTCTTTTTCTGGGTATTTTCTTTTTTGGACATTTTGTTGCAGGTCTTGCCGGAATGGAAGAATTAGCATTTGTTTTAGTAGGAATAATCCTTCTATCTCTGGAGATATTTGTTATACCCGGATTCGGAATTACGGGAATGTTAGGAATTTTATGTATATTTGCTGGTATAGCAATGGGAATGATTCCATATATACCAGATGCCCCCCCCCTGCCTATGACTTCTCCCGCATCGTTGGATATATACATAAATCAGGCTCTTCTTAAGCTCTTTGCCGCACTTGCCATTGTCGGAGGTGCAGGATTCCTTCTGGGAAAAATCCTTCCCAAAACTCCATTTTTCAGACAACTCATTTTAGATAAAATAGCCAATAAACAAGACGGTTTTGTAAGTTCAGATATTGAAACTAATAAGGAATTAATAGGAAAGATAGGAAAAACTGTTACTCCTCTACATCCAACAGGTGTTGCATTCTTCGAAGAAGAGCGAATTGATATAGTCAGTAGCGGAGATATGATAGAGGAGGGACAATCTGTCATTGTAACAGAAGTACACGGATCAAGAATTGTAGTGGAAAGAGTCATTAACCATTGACCGTTATAGTACTTCCTCATCTACAAAGGAGTAAAAAAATGAAAGAAACAAAAAACAAGTTAATCTTTGCAGACAGTGAACACTGTGCTGATATGCGTTATGCCACGAGCTTCTGCGCCCCAGATCCTTTTTTATGGTGTTCTGTGAATAAGAAAAAATATGTCTTTGTAAGTCCTCTCGAATATCAGCGAGCAACCAAAGAATGTTCTATAGAAATAACTGTTATTAATACAACAGAATGGAAAAAGAAACACAGTATTGATAAAAAAATTTCAGATTCTGATTTTATAGTGGCTGTAAGCAATATATTTAAAGTAACAGAATGGACTGTTCCCTACGAGTTCCCTGCCGGATTGCTGATAGAAATTAACTCCAATAAAAATAAAATATCTCTAAAACCACAAAAATCTTTTTTCTCCGAAAGAAAGACCAAGACAGAGATTGAAATAAAACATATTCAAGATGGAGTAAAATTGGCAGAAATCGGAATGCAGCATGCATTTGAAATTCTAAAAAAATCAAAGATTTCTTCTG
The DNA here is from genome assembly GCA_034660375.1 of Verrucomicrobiota bacterium. Lineage (GTDB taxonomy): Bacteria > Verrucomicrobiota > Lentisphaeria > UBA2565 > JAYEIY01 > JAYEIY01. Next base: position 1,522 of record JAYEIY010000274.1, on the reverse strand, counting down.
AAAAGATATTATATAAACAAAAAGCTCTGACTTCTGAAATTCTCAGATCTGAAATTGATACATTGATAAAAAAGAATGGCGGTACCGCGATACATACTATTGTTTCCTGTGCTCGGCAATCTGCAGAACCACACAATATAGGAACAGGGATCTTATTTCCAAATCAGCCCATTGTTATTGACATTTTCCCGAGAGTAGATAAAACAGCCTACTGGGGAGATTTAAGCCGAACCGTTGTAAAAGGAAAGGCGTCAGAAAAAGTAAAGAAAGCATTCTCTGCCGTAAAAGATGCAAGAGATTTAAGCATCCAGGCAGTAAAATCGGGGATCCCCGCAAAAAATATCCACAAAATTGCAGAAAAAACACTCCAAAAACACGGCTTTAAAACAAATATCAAAAAAAATCCTCCTGAAGGCTTTATCCATAGCACTGGACACGGATTAGGGTTGAAAATTCATGAATTACCACGTATTTCCCAAAAAGAAAAATACATTCTGAAAGAAGGGAATGTATTTACCATTGAACCTGGATTATACTATCAGGATTTTGGAGGAATAAGGCTTGAGGACGTTGTAGTAATAACATCAGATGGATATAAAAATCTAACAACAATAGAAACTTTTCTGGAAATAGAAAATTGAAAAAACAACAGCTATTTCGTTTTTGTCTGTATGGCTTTCTCAAAAATCAGATTTATTTTAAACCCTTTCTTATTCTTGTTTTTTTGGAAAAAGGATTTTCTTTTCTAGACATAGGTTTTTTAATTTCTTTTCGTGCGCTAAGCATAAATTTACTTGAAATCCCAAGTGGTGCTGCAGCTGACGTATGGGGCAGAAGACGCTCAATGATCCTTTCCATGTCAGGATACATCGCCTCTTTTATTCTTTTTGCATTGGTAAAAAAATATTGGATATTTTTCCCAGCCATGTTTTTATTTGCCATTGGCGAAGCATTCAGAACCGGCACTCACAAAGCCATGATATTTGATTGGCTTAGACATCAGGGATGCGAAGAAAAAAAGACCGAAATCTATGGATTAACTAGATCCTGGAGTAAAATAGGTTCTGCAATAAATGCCTGGATCGCCGCAGGAATTGTTATCTATACTAAAAATTATATATGGATATTCTGGGCTTCGATTATACCTTATGCATTAAATATTGTCAACTTCACCTTTTACCCCGATTTCTTGGATGGTTCTCCAAAAAAGAAACATAATATAAATCAAATTGTCATGGTTTTGAAGGGGGGCTTGAAGCTTTGCGTTAAAAAAATAGATTTAAGAAATCTAATTTTACAGAATATCTGTTTTGAAGGTTTTTATTCAATAGCAAAGGAATACCTCCAGCCATTAATAAAAATTGCCGTTTTAACTACACCTATAATGCTTGCTATGCCTGAAAAAAACCGGACTGCAATTCTTATCGCTCTAATATATTCACTCCTTAACATAATGGGCAGTATCGCATCCAGAAAAAGCCATCAAATTAGCAAAAAAGTCGGAAGTGAAGAGAAATTTTCA
>JAYEIY010000273.1:0-6208 GCA_034660375.1 Verrucomicrobiota bacterium | reverse complement strand
AGTACCTTTTTTTTTGCATGAGGATATGCAACAGAACTCTAGGTTATCGAGCAATTCAGATTTTTTTTATCGACGATAGGGAATCTGAGTTGCGTGTTCGTCAGCCTTAAACCGATGAGTTCTGGATAATCCCGTATGGTCAAAAAATTCGTCTACATAATTTTTCTTGATTTTTCTGAGATATTTAAGTTTATAGAATGGATTTTTTGTGAGCTTTAAGACAAAGAATGTTTTAAATCTCGTCCGCGAGCATTTTATAAGTCAGAAAAAGCAGTTTTTATACTTCCAATGCGTTTTTCACTTGTGGAGTTTTATTTAATAACCCCACTATCACTGCAAATGAAGAAAATTTTTTTTTCTAACCTCAACTAGATTTTTCTCTAAGCAAGAGGATATTTTGTTTCTGTTGCTTTTTATAGTTTTGATAAGTTTTTTTTATTCCTTCGAGGAGTGATGTTTTAGGCTTCCAGCCTAGTGTTGAGATTTTGGAGATATCTAATAATTTCTGAGGAGTTCCATCCGGTTTGGATGTGTCGAAAACAAGTTTTCCTGTAAAATCAGCGACTTTTGCTATTGTTTCTGCAAGTTCTTTTATTGTAAGATCTTTGCCTGTCCCAATATTTAGACATTCTCCAGTCTTTTTATGTGAGTAATTTTCCATAATGAAAATACACGCATCGGCGAGATCCTCAGAATACAGAAATTCCCTACGTGGAGTTCCAGACCCCCAGATGGATACAGTCGTGTCTCCATTTTGTACCGCATCATGGATTTTTTTTATCAATGCAGCAAAAACATGAGAATTTTCGGGGTTATAGTTATCGCCGGGACCATAGAGATTAGTTGGCATAACAGAGATAAAATCTGTACCATATTGTTCGTTATATGCCGCACACATTTTCAGACCGACTATTTTTGCAATTGCATACGCTTCATTTGTAGGTTCAAGTTCTGATGTGAGAAGATATTCTTCTTTTATTGGTTGTGGTGCTAATTTTGGATAGATACAGCTTGATCCAAGAAAAAGTAGTTTTTTTACGTTGTTGCTGTATGCAGCATCAATAATATTTGATGCTATTATTGTATTTTGATAGATAAAATCGGCTTTATAGGTATTATTTGCATTTATGCCACCAACTTTTGCCGCTGCCAAAAAAACGTACTCGGGTTGTTCTTCCGCAAAAAAGATTTTAACATCTTTTTGAACGGTCAGATCCAGTTCTTTATGTGTTCGTAGAATAAAATTATTGTATCCGGCTTTTTCCAGTTTCTTTAAAATTGCAGAACCTGCCATTCCTCTGTGTCCTGCAACATATATTTTTGATGAAGTTTTCATTTTGGTTGTTAATTTATTAATTAAAAAAGAATTCTTAAATTTTGTCATTTTATGCAAATAACAACTCTTGTAATTCTCTCATTGATTTAACTGTGTAGTGTGCATCTTTTCCAAAATCAGGTTTTTGGGGATTCTGAAAAAAACATGTCTGTGTTCCTGCTGCGTTTCCACACTCTATGTCGTGTATATAATCGCCTGTCATTAAACATTTTTCGGGAGAAATCTTCCAGACCTCAAGCATATGTAAAATGGGTTTGGGATTGGGTTTTATATATGGATATTCTCTGGAAATAATCGAATCGAAAGAAATGTCAAATCTTTGGCAGAGATGCGTTACGCTTTCTGTACGATTGCGGGTAAGAAGTCCTATTTTAAGGCTCATTTTTTTGCATTGTTCAAGTAATTCTTTTGTCCCCTCTTGGAGACGTTGTTTTTTCATGGCATTTTTTTCATGTTTTTCTATGATATCCCAGCATTCTTGCTGACGGCCTGGAGATAACTTTTTTATTTCATCTGTCAAGTCACCTTCCATAATGTTTATTTCCTTTCTTATGTTCTTAAAATTCAGAATAGGAACTGTGATAGTGCCGTCCATATCAAAAATTAAAGCTGTAAATTTTGATTTCATTTTTGAACACATTCTTTTTGTTGAGAATTTAAATATATAATAACTTACTTATAGGTTACTGTAGCGAAATGTCAATTTATAAAATCCTTCTTTTTTTTTAATATTTATGGATTATTCAGATCCTCCAAAAAATGTTTTCAAAAAATAAAAAACTTTTTATTTGAATGGATATAAAAATATAAAAGATGCTTTTTCTAAGTTGACAATTTCAATTTTAGGTTTACCTTTTTTGTGTGCTATGCTTTTATAAAATTTACATCTTTCACTGATTACATAATATACAGGAGATAAAAATGGCTGAAGAAAATCTTAAGAAAAAGCCCAAGCTTATATTGAAAAAAACAGATACTTCAAGACTAAAGAGAAACAGGAAGGAAGAGGAAGAAACTCAGTTAGTTACTCCAGACTTGCCTCCTGAAGATACATCTGCTGAAATTCCCGATATTGTGGATCCGATGACTGTTCGTAACACTGATACAAGTCGCTTAAAAAAACTTACAAAACAGCAGTTAAAGAGGACAAGTTTAGATGATGAAATTGAGGAAGATGAAGGAGTAAGCAGAGAAACGGTACATTTAAAGATTATTAAGGAGAAGAAAAAACAACTCGCCGGTATTCTTACTGCAAGTCAGACAATTAGACTTCGTCCATCTGCAAATAAAAAGGCCCCCTCAATTTCAGATGAAGGTTCAAGTGGAGATACTTTGAAAGTGAAAGATGCTCCCCGTAGGCAACAAGCTGGAAGTACAGTAAAATTGACCCCTAAAATTGATCCTCAAGCAACAACGAAGGCCGCTGCTCCTCCTTCTAAGCCATCACTAAAGCTAAAAGCAAAAACACGAGCTCCAGGAAAAGGAGATGCTGGAAAAACCGTTGATTTGGGAGCTCCAGTCCCCGAAGGAGAAGATACAAAAACCCAAAAACTGAAATTGACTCCTAAACCTACTACCAAAGATGCAGCACAAACTCTTGCTCCTTCTCCAATTACATCAGACAAAACTCTTAAACTTAAGCCTAAAGGTGATGCAAAACAAACCGTAGCTGTCTCCCCTGGATCTGATGCGTCTCAAACTGCAGAATTAGCTCCAAACCCAGCAGAAACATCATATGAAGCTCCAGTAAAAAAAACTCTGAAACTCAAATCCAAGAAATCTAAAGAATTACCCAAGACATTTCAGAAACCTCAAGGGGCTCCTTCGCCGACGTCAAAAGCAGCTACTAGAGAGGATATCGAAGATCTTTCGGGTGCAGAACCGGGAATATTCCTAACTGTTACTGCAACTGCCGCAATGGTACTATTGGGAGTTACGATGTATTTTATTCTTTCGAATTATTTAAATCTGATGCAGGTGTAGTCTACACAGATTTTTTTCTAAGTTCTTAAAGAGCGGGAGCTTTGCTTCCGCTCTTTTTCTTTTGGAGATTAATATAAAAATGTTTGATTTTGTTTTTACATATTGGGAAATTGCTGTTTTTCTTATGTTTCCTATGGCATTTATCTCTTTTTTTGTTTGTCATATCTTTTTTTCTTCAAGGCAATATGTATTTCTCATTGCTTGCCTTTTTCTTAATTTTAATATTTATTGTGATCATGAAAAAACTCCTTCTGAAGTTCCATTTCATGTTGGAGAAAAATTAGAATACAAAATCTTCTGGACAGGTATTCCGGTTGGAACTTGTGTTGTTGAGGTAAAAGGGGTCTCGGAAATAAATGGGAAAAAATGTTGGCATTTTGTCTTAAATGCTAAAACAAATGCTTTTGCGGATGTATTCTACAAGGTTAGAGAGCATTCAGAATCTTTTACTGCTTTTGATTTATCACGGAGTTATCTTTATGAGGCAGAGCAATTGGAAAAAGGAAAAATAAAAAAAGTGCGTCTTATTTTTGACTGGGATCGAAAGCAGTTAAAATACATAAAAAATGGAAAAGACAGGGGTTGGAAGGATATTCTTGAAAATAGTTTTGATGTATTAGGAATGTTTTACGCACTTCGATCACAAAAGTTGAAGGATAAAAAAGAAATAAGCTTTCGTGTTTCAGATCAAAAGACTTCCGTGGAAACAAAAATGAAGATAACTAATGGGAAAAAAATAAAGTTTAAGGCGAAAAAATATAAAACTTATCTTTGTATTCCCGATATGAAATCTGTTCGAGGAGTATTTAAAAAATCCGATGATGCCGAATTGAAAATGTGGGTTTCTCAAAATGATATAAAAATCCCCCTAAAGATTTCTAGTAAAGTTGTTGTTGGGCGCTTTACAGCAACATTAGTGGCTTTTAAAAAAAAGAAGAAATAATAGTAGTCTGTCGGGCTTAATGAAACGTTAAAAAAAACTTAACAATTTATAAAACCCAATATTCTGATGTTTGTTTGATTCTTCAATTTTTCTCTGGTTTTGACTCCTAATTCCAGTTCCCATTTCCGGCAAAGCCGGCTTTTCCCCTGCATTTCTTCATTTTTTTCATAAAAATGTTTTTTTATACAATATGCCTTGATAAGACTGAAAGCCTCATTATTCTATAGAATTATAAGAAATTCTATAGAAAATAAGGTGGGGAGATGAAAAAAACATTAAAAGAAGTTGCATATGACTATGTTTCTGAGAAGATTTCTTCCAGAGAATATTTACCGGGAATGCGTTTGTCTGAAGTCGCGGTTGCAAAGGAAATTGGTGTTAGTCCTACACCTTTGAGAGAAGCCTATAGTCAGTTGGTAAGCGAAGGAATATTGGAACATGTTCCTAATTCTGGGATTTGTGTTAAAAACATAGAAAAGAAAGAGATTTTTGATTTGTATGAATTAAGGGAAGCAGTCGAAACTTTTTGTGCGGCAAAAGCGACTCAGTTGATGAATAAGGCTCAGACAGATAGAATTGAAGAGTTTTTAAACATGCAGAAAAAGATGGCTCAGCAGTTATTGGATAGTGGGGAAGAATTCTTAACAAAGGAGATGCAGATAGAATACCTTAAAGCAGACCTTGCTTTTCATCGTTTGATAATAGAATCAAGCGAGAATGAAACATTCAAAAAGATTATGCAACAATATCAGGCTCTTTCCAAGTTACTGAAAGTCAATATTCACAGACATACTTTTAAGCAAATAGAAACCACTTTGGATCACCATTCTAAAATAATCAAATATATAAAAAAACATGATCCTGAAAAAAGTGCTTTCTGGATGAAAAAGCATATTCAGTTTAGTAGAAAAACAATTTTAGAAGAAATATCAGATTCGCAAACTGAATAAACCAGAAGAACAAATAGGCAGAATAATTAATTTGATGCTTAAAAAAGTCTTGCCATAAAAATACAAATATTATTGCTGAGGGACTAAGAAAAGAGAGAAATAACATAAACCTTAATACAATTAATAAGAGGATGATATGAAAGATTTATTTACACCGCAATTGATGGATAAAATTTCCACCAGTAAGATAATAGCAGTTTTAGTTGTTGAAAAACTTGCTGATGCTGTTCCTTTGGCAGAGGCTTTACTTCAAGGAGGAATTGATATTTTGGAACTCACATTGCGTACTCCGCAGGCACTGGAATGTATTGATGTAATAAGTACTTCATTCCCTGAAATTACAGTAGGAGCTGGAACTGTTTTAACTCCACAGATGGTTTGTAATGCGAAAGAAGCAGGTGCAAAATTTGCTGTATCGCCCGGTTTTAATCCTATGGTAGTAAAAAAAGCAAAGGATATTGGTTTTCCATTTGCTCCGGGAGTTTGCACTCCTTCAGATATTGAAGGTGCTATTGAGCTTGGTTGTCGTTTACTAAAATTTTTTCCTGCTGAAACAATAGGTGGGTTAAAACATTTGAATTCTATGGCTGCTCCATATAAACACCTTGGATTATCATTTATTCCACTTGGTGGACTCAATGTAAATAATGTATCGAAATATTTTGCAGATCCATCTGTAATCGCAATCGGGGGGAGTTGGCTTGCAAAACCGGATATAATCAAAGCTAAAAAATGGGAAGAAATAACTCAGAATGCTATTGAAGCAAAAAAACTTGTAAAATAACTGCAAACACAAACAGACAGTGTGCGAAAAGTCTATGAGCAAAGTAAAAAAGACTTTTTGTGCAATGTCTAAATAAAGGAAAAATAAAATGAGAGCGCCAAGCGAAGCTGGCGTAAACAAGCTGGACAATCCAGCACGGATAAAGGTTAGCCACCAGTCCGGAACGGAACCATGCGCATGGTAAGGTAACGAGCCATGTGAAGCCATGGGAA
>JAYEIY010000272.1:0-6220 GCA_034660375.1 Verrucomicrobiota bacterium | reverse complement strand
TTCCGAGCGGTTTAAAATTTTGCTCGCCTCATTTAGAGTCAATACTTTTTTCCCCGTAAATATTTTAATCACGCTTTTTTTTGAAACTTGTTTATGGCTACTCATAACTTAATTCTCCCCGTCGTCTGGTATAATTTATTAAGTAATAAATAAGTTATACTAGACTAGAATAAATAGAAAAGTCAAGTTTTTTTTGAGTTTTTTTTTTCAAAAAAAATACTTAAAGATGCTTTAAAGAGAACGTTGGGGCGGCAAACGGTGCTTTATATCTCGTTGTATATCAAACTGTTACAAACAAATCTAACTGAATTTTGTTAACATAGAATTTTTGTTTGCGTGACGGCTGTAATGTTCACTTTTTGTTTAAGTATATCTTCCGCATACTTTTTTGCTAGATATGAAATGCCAGGAAGACAGTTTCTATGGTACTTTTTCCTGATTTTAATGCTTATGCCAGGGGTTGCAAGCTTGATTCCGTTGTTTGTTTTGTTAAAGAATCTTAGTCTTTTAAATACTTTTTGGGCGCTTATTATTATCTTTGCATCCGGAGGACAGATTGTACAGATCTATATTTTAAGAAATTTTATAGAAGAAATCCCTCAGGATCTTTTGATGCTGCTGAAGTAGATGGCGCCAATCATTTTCAACAGATTCGTAATATTGTACTTCCTCTGTCGGGAAGCATACTTGCCACTCTTGGTATTATGCAGTTTATTGGTGCCTGGAACAACTATATGCTTCCATTAATAATTATGCGTGATGATGAAATGTTGACAATGGCAGTAGGATTGGTAAGAATGGATAGTGAATATGTAAAAGACTGGGGTTCTATCATGTCAGGCTTTGCAATCGCAAGTATCCCGCTGATATTGATTTTTCTTTTTACCATGAGACTTTTCGTAAAAGGATTGCCATCAGGGGCAGTTAAGGGATAATTGAATAATTTACGAATAGAATATTTTTTTTCTCCTTAATAAACTGAAAAGAAACTTTGTCGATCATCAGAGATGACATAGTCATGAAAGAGGGAGTTTTACGGTAAATGTTGTCTCTTTTTCAGGAATACTTTTTACAGAAACGGTTCCGTTATGGATTTGCGTTATATGTTTTACGATAGATAATCCGAGTCCGGTTCCACCCGAATTTCTTGAACGTCCTTTCTCTACTCTATAAAATCTTTCAAATAATCTTGGGATATGTTCTTCTGGAATTCCGCAACCATGATCTGTTACTTCTAAAACAAAATTTTCTTTTTTAAAAGTTGCTGAAACTGTAATAATTGATCCTTTCGGGCTGAATTTAATAGCATTATCAATCAGATTGATTAAAAGTTGTTCAATCATAGCTCCATTTACTTCTACAAAAACATTCTTTTTGCACTGAATCTCTATTTTTATTTTCTTTTTTAAAGCTTTTTCTTCGCACATATTTTTACTTGACTTCATAAGTGTAAGGATTTTGCGTTTTTCCTTGATAAATTTATCTGAAAAGTCATCCTGTTCAAGTTTAGACAAGCTCATAATATCGTTGATAAGTGCATGGAGCCGATTGGCATGTTTTTCTATAATTTTGAGAAAATGTTTAGATGCTTTTTCTTTTGTTACTCCGTTAATCAGCGTTTCTGCTGCACCTTTTATTGCAGTTAGTGGAGTTTTAAGTTCATGAGATACATTAGCAGCAAATTCTTTTCTCATATTTTCGAGAAGGATCATTTGCGTTATATCATTCAGAACTATAAGAGTGACAAATGTATTCTTTTTTGTATCTTTTATTGTTGTTCCGCGGACATCAAGTATTTTCTCTGGCATAATCGGCAATTTTATTCTTTGTCTCAGAGATGATTTTTGAGAAATTTCTTTTACAAAATCGACAAATTGGCTGTATCTGACAAGTTCATTCAGGTGTTTTCCTTTTGCAATTCCAGTTATTTCAAGGTTCTTTTTTGCGGCTTCATTAATTGTTGTTATATTAAGGTCATCATCGAGTGCTATAATTCCTTCTTTCATATTCAAGAGTATGGTTTCTGCTTCTTCTTTACGTCTTTCTATCTCGTCAATTTTGTTTTGCAGAGAGTTAGACATGCCTATCATGGAAATGGAAAGTTCATTTATTTCCTCAATCTTTGTATTTATCGGTTTTCTTTTAAAATTTCCTTTTGCAAGATTAATGGCATTATCACGCAGCATGAGAAGAGGGGCTGTAAGTTTTTTGGATGTAATAAACACAAAGCAAGCAGCCAAAAAAGCAATAATCAGAGAAGCAGAAATAATTTTAATGTAGAGTTGATGTAGTAACCTATGCGTTGAATCTACAGTTATTGCTGTCCGTAGAACTGCGATTAATTTTCCTCCTTTTTCTAGGGGGCTTGCAAAATAAATAGTCTCTTTTTCCATTGTTGCACTATATCTGGTAAAATATGTTCCTTTTCTCTGTGCTAAAGCAGCATTTATCTCAGGTCTGTGCAAATGATTTTCCATTTCCTTTGAATTACTTTTAGAATCTGCAAGGACAGTTCCTTTTGGGTTCGTTACGGTTACTCTGATATTAGTTTTTGCTGTAAATTCTTTTATTGAAGCATTTAGAGAATCATATTTTTTTTCAGAAATAGCCTTTGCGGCATAATGTTGAAGTGCCAGATTATTTGACTGAAGTTTTTCGTAAACGCTTTTTTGATAAAAATGATCAAAAAAAACAATAAACATCCAGAGGGAGGCAATGACAGTAAACAAGATCAAAGTAGCAAAGAGAGAAAAAATAAGGTTAAAAAGGGGTTTATGTTTTAAATTAATCATCAAACTTATATCCTGATCCTCTAACCGTTTTTATGTAATGTCCGGCTTTTTTAAGTTTTCTTCGAAGATTAAGGATTTGGACATCTACAGCTCTCTCTGTAGTCAGATATTCGTCTCCCCTTGTTTCTTTCATGATTTGTTTTCTTGAAAAGACCCATTCGGGGTGAGAGATAAGGTATGTCAGTATTTCAAATTCAGTGTGAGTGAGTTCAAGTTCTTTGCCGTTGAATGAAGCAAAGCGTTTACTTTTATCAATGGAAAATCCAGAGCGTCTTATTATATTTGTCTCTATCTTTGATTGTTTTAATCGACGCAGCAATGCCTTAACCCTTGCCATAAGTTCGTTAATGCTAAATGGTTTTTTTATATAATCATCTGCGCCCATCTGCAATCCAACAACAACATCAAGCTCAGAGGTTTTTGCAGTTAACATAATAATTGGGATATTTCTGGTTCTTTCATCATATTTAAGAGTTTTACATACCTCTATGCCATCCATTTTGGGCATCATTAAGTCCAGTATGATTAATTGCGGAGCAAAAGTTTTTACTCTCTTAATACATTTTTCTCCATTTTCTGCTTTATCTACCCTATAACCTTCCATTTTAAGGTTATATTCGAGTAATTCAAGTATATCTTCTTCATCATCAACAATAAGTATTCTTTCGTTTGACATGATTTCATCCTTCTTTATCGTAAATATACAAGTTAATTAATTCACCTCATATTATAATGAATATATCTATATTCTCAAGTTTTTCTAAATATTATTTTAGAGAAAATTAGAAAATTTGTAGCATTTACAGGATATTACTTTTTCAGGTTTTCCCCCATGTGTAATTTTAGAGAATGTTAAAATTACTTTTAATCTAAGATTCTATAGGAACAAAGAAAAAATTGAAAAAAAAGTTGAAAAAAGGCTATAGGTTAAGTAGAGTAATTTAGTTTCCATTAATAAATAAAAACAGAGAGATAATGTAATGAAATTTTTAGATGTCAAAACAGATTATGCCTTCAAAAAGGTTTTCGGTTCAGAAAGTTCAAAAGAGATTTTAATCAGTTTTTTAAACGCCATTATAGAATTTCCAAAAGGCGGAAAAATTGAATCTTTAGAAATTGTTGACCCATACAATATTCCCATGTTAAAGGGAATGAAAGATTCTTTTGTTGATGTAAAAGCTGTTCTCGACAATAAAGCCAATGTGATTATAGAAATGCAAGTTTTAAATGTAGAGTGTTTTGAAAAAAGAATTCTTTACAATGCGGTAAAAAAATATTCAAACCAATTGGTTAAAGGGGAAGATTATTCTCTTCTGAATCCTGTGATTGCCTTAACTATTGTTAATTTTGAGATGTTTCCTGAATTAAAAAGAGTTATTTCAAATTTCAAACTACTTGAAAAAGAAAAGTTTATTTCATATTCTGATGATGTAGAATTGGTTTTTGTTGAATTACCCAAATTTAACAAATCGTTAGATGGACTGGAAGATATAAAAGATGAGTGGATTTATTTTATCAAAAATGCGGAAGATTTAACTGTTGTCCCTGAAAATATTGATCCAAAAATAAAAGAGGCATTAAGTGTTGCAAACGAAGCAGGTATGACTACTGACGAATTAGAGTTGCAGCATAAGAGAAAAGATTTTATCTGGCAACAAGAGTCAAGTGTAAAAAAAGCAAGAACTGAAGGAAAAATTGAAGGAAAAATTGAAGGAAAAATTGAAGGAAAAATTGAAATTGCCATAAATTTATTAGATTTCCTTGATGATAAAGCTATCGTAGACACGACAGGACTTACTTTAGAAAAAGTAAAACAATTGAGAAATGTGAATTAATAATAAGAACGACAAAAACAGGAGGTACACAGGATAAAAAATAAAAAAACTGTGTATGTCGCAGAAAATATAATAAAATAGTTCAATTAAATCTTTGACGATCGCGTACTCCGCAATCAGTGAAATTTTATATAATCGTAACCGTTTGATGGTTGTTTTACAAGAAAATCACCAATTTTTAACAGAGAAAACACTATCAAGGGAGTTGCGCTCCAGTTGGGGCGTATTCTCGTTTGTGTGTATGTGTGGGTGTTTAGTTAAATATGCCTTTTTTTTATTCTCAAAAGAAGGGTAAAAAATACTTGAAAATTTTAGTAATGACTTTAAAGCAAATTTGCGTCATTTGCAGATAAAAACTAATAAGGGAAAAATGAAATATGAATATTGCAAACCCCATATATGATGTCGTTTTTAAATATTTACTTGACGATAATAAAATTGCAAAAAAATTGCTTTCATTGATTATCGGCAAAGAGATAGAGGAACTTGAACTCAAACCAACTGAATTTCGCAACGATCTTAAAGAAAAAACCCTGACCGTTTACAGATTGGATTTTGCTGCAAAAGTTCGTCTCGAAGACGGTTCAGAAACAAATGTTATTATTGAAATTCAAAAAGCAAAGTTTCCAACAGATATTATGCGTTTTCGTAAATATCTTGGAGGACAATATGTGAGCGAAGACAATTCCTACATAAAAGATGATCGCAAAAAAGCCCGTCCAATACTGAGTATTTATTTTCTTGGACACAGCCTGAAAAATGTTAGTGTCCCCGTTATAAAAGTTGAAAGAAAATACTATGATAATACAACAGGGCAGGAACTCACACAAAAAGAAGAGTTTATTGAGTCTCTTACCCATGATAGTTTTGTTATCCAAATTCCCGCATTACGAGAACAACGACGGAATAAGCTTGAAAAAGTACTGTCTATATTTGACCAGGGAAGCAATAAAGGAGTCAAGCATTTTCTCAATTTTAATGATGAAGACTATCCTGATGAATACAAAGAAGTTATACGTCGCCTTTTAAAAGCAGCAGCAGAACCAAAAGTACGCCAGACAATGGATATAGAAGATGATATTCTCGCCGAATTAGAAGACCTTGAAAGACTCGTCGCAAAAAAAGATAAAACGATTCAAGAAAACACGAAAACAATTGAAGATAACAAAAAAACTCTTGAAGATAAAAATAAAACAATTGAAGATAAAAATAAAACAATTGAAAACAAAGATAAAGAATTGGAAGCATTAAAAAAACAAATTGAAAAATTAAAAACAAATTGACAGGATTTGCAGGATAAACAGAATGATTTACTATAAGGAACGTTTTTAAAACAGGAGATAAATAAGAAATAGAAAAATCTAAATTTTGAAGTTACTTTCTGCAAGCTCTTTGCAGTTTTATATATAATTAAAGTGAGCCGAAGCGAACTTTAAGTATATTTTGTAACCGTTTGATGGTTGTTTTACAGCGGTTCTCGGTGAATTATAGTTACCCTCAGAAAAAAGAGAATTTCTGATAATGTTTCGCACTGTTTTTAGTTAATTTTAGAAATTTTCCTCGACTTAATGCGGTTTCGATCATTGCAATAAG
>JAYEIY010000271.1:0-6235 GCA_034660375.1 Verrucomicrobiota bacterium | reverse complement strand
GCTACGGTGAATATCCCCGGTGGGGATAAAACGGAGATTCTTTTTTAAGAATTGACCTTAGATGAGGTGGAATAATATCCTGGATAAAAAAAGGGAATCTGAGTTGCTCGATAACTTGGAGCTCTGTTCCTAATGTCAAGAGATAAAAAAAGAAAGAAAAAAGAGAAATTAGATTTTAGCAACGATAAAATCTATTTTTTGTGAATTAACATTCTAATTTCTTCTGATCCCAGGATCCAGGAAAAAATGCAATACAGAAGTCCTCCCAAAAAGATAACAGCAAGTGTAAAGAGAGAATATTCTACATGAGATTCCTTTAGTAAAGTCTCTGATATAAATACATTCTTTAGAGTGTAGGAAACAAAAAGACTTGGGATAAGGGCTATCGCTATGATACTCAACTTTTTTGGAAGTTTACGTAATTGCAAAGATCCCAGTTCGTTATTCAGGCAATACAAAAGTAAGATAAAATTGACAATGCCTGAGATGGATGTTGCCAATGCGAGTCCTCCCTGTTCAAGAAATTGCATTAGAATTAAATTTAAAAAGAGATTAAGTATTAGACAGATTGCTGATATCTTTACCGGAGTTTTTGTATCCTGTCTACTATGAAATGCGGGAAGAATCACCTTGTTGGAAGCAAAAAAGGGAATGCCGGGTAGATAAAAGAAAAATGCCCACAGGGTATTCTTGGCACTATCTGAATCAAAATTGCCCCGCAAAAATATTATATTTATTATTTCTTTACCAAATATTAGAAAAAAACAAGTTGTAGGGATTGCGAGAAAAAGGACAATTCCTAGAGAGAAACGTAATGAATCAAGTAATTCATTAATCTTCTTGTGATTTGCAGCTTTTGACATTGCTGGCAAGCATACTGTTCCAAGAGCAACGCCAAAGAGTCCTACAGGCAGATATATAAGGCGCTGACTATAATATAAAGAACTCGTCGCTGTTCCTCCAAGCCATCCTGCAAGGAGTCTATCAATGAGGACATTTACCTGGTAAACGCCTGCTCCAAGTATGACAGGAAAAAGTAGTTTTCCCATTTTTTGTATGTCTGGAGAGTGAAAAGAAGGATTTAGGTTAAATTTAAATCTTTTTTTTCTTAGGAGGCTATAAAGAATTAGAATTTGAAGTATGCCGGCAATTAAAACCCCTATCGCAAGTCCAAAGATTCTTTCTTCATTACTTTTTCCAAATATAGGACAAATGAAGAAAATTGAGAAAATCAGAACAATATTAAGAAGTACAGGCATCAAAGCTGGTAAAATAAAATGCCTATATACATTAAGTATCCCGCCGAGAATGCCTGCAATACATACGAAAAGAGCAAAAGGCATAATTAAGGGAAGTAATTTTAATGCCAAAAAACCAGTTTCTCCATCAATAAAAAAGCGTAGCAGATAGGAGAGAATAATTATAAAAATAATCACGAGTGTTAGAATAATAGAGAAAACGGATATTACATTACAAGCAAAAGCCGTAGCATTTTCTTTTTTACTTAATTTTTTGGAAAAAAGAGGGATAAATGCAGAAGACAAAGCACCTTCTCCAAAAAGTCCACGTAATAAATTAGGAATTGTAAAGGCTATAACAAATGCTCCCATCGCAACTCCGGTTCCCCAATATGCTGCAAATAAAATATCCCTTACCAAACCCAATATTCTACTGAGAAGAGTAAAAAAACTGACAACGAGCATATTATTTGCGATAGAAGAATTTCTTTTCTTGTCTTTAGCCATTCTAAATATTTTCTTTTATTTATTGATATTTCTTTCAATTGAACGTTCTGTAATTCCAAATTTTTCATCATCGTTGAAGTCGGCAACTATAATAATTCCATTCAGGTCATTTACTTTGGCAAGTTTTCCAATAATGCAAAGTGAGCTATACAATGTTGATGTACTGCATTTTTTAGACTTTGAGGTAGACGCATTTCCGTGAAGAACCCCTTTTTCTCATATTAAAAATTTAACTGTCGATTAAATAAGTTACTTTTTTGATGAAAATAGCTTGACTTAGTAGACGTTAAGCTCAAAATATGTTTTATCGTAGGCAGGGATACCTACACTACGGGCATTTAGCGCAACTCTATTTGGATTTAAATGGTTTTAAAGCTCTTTCATGTATTCCATGTAAATATGCGAGAGTTATTCCATAATTTGTAATGGGTACTCCTGCCGTTTGAGATTGTAAAATACGTGTAAGTAACATCTGCTTGTTAAACATGCATGCGCCACAGTGAATTATCAATTTATAGCTTTTAATATCTTCAGAAAAATCGTGTCCTTCTGTAATATCAATATGTAGTTTACCGCCAACATGTTTATTCAGTAACTCAGGAATCTGAATACGTCCAATATCGTTTCCGATGGGATGATGTGTACATGCTTCAGAAATAAGTACTCGATCCCCAGGCATTAGTTCTTTAATTCTTTTTGCTCCCTCTGTAAATGTATCAAGATCTCCTTTAAATCGAGCAAATACAATAGAAAATGAAGTCAACGCAATTGATTCGGGTGTATCTTTCGCAACTTGTTTAAATACCTGTGAATCCGTTATTACGAGAACGGGAGGCTTTTTCAAATTTTCAATTGTCTGTTTAAGTTGATTTTCTTTTACAACTATGCAATTTGCATTATTATCAAGAATATCTCTTATTACCTGTACCTGTGGTAGAATGATACGACCTTTTGGAGCCTCCATATCTATAGGAACAACAAGGATTATAGTATCTCCCTTCTCTATCAAATCACCTATTATTCCTGCTGGATTAATTAATTCAGGAGGCAAAGATGCAATCAATGCCTTTTTAAAGTCTAAAAAACCTATTTTTTTCAATGAATCAGTCTCGGCATACTCTATTTTCAATTCTTCTAATTTATCAAGCATATCTACCTGTGGCTCATCTATGTCTACTTTGTTAAAAACAATGAGAAGCGGAATATTCCTATCCTTAAACTCTTCAATAAGATTATCTTCAAATGAGTCCCACAATGACGCATTAACAATGATTACGGCAACATCAGTGCGTTCAAAGACCTTTCTAGACTTACATATTCTTGCTTCTCCGAGTGCTCCAATATCATCAATTCCGGCAGTATCAATAAACAAAACGGGACCTATAGGTAAAAGTTCCATCGCTTTTTCAACTGGATCTGTTGTTGTTCCCGGTATTTCAGAGACGATAGATACATCTTGCCTTGTAACTGTATTCAAAAAAGAAGATTTCCCTACATTTCTTCTGCCGAATATACCTATTTGAAGTCGCATTCCTTTTGGTGTTTTCTGCATTTTATGATCCTTCATGTTAATTTATTTTCAGATCTTTTTTTTCTAAAATAAGCTGGAGAGTCTCCCCATTTATTAAAAGCTATTGATTCTCCTATATTTAAAATTCTTTGTGTCAGGCAAGTTCTGTATTGTTTTGAATTCTCATCCAGGGATGGTTTATGATCGTACAACTGATATGCTTCTCTATATTTTGTATCACTGACATTGGGCATAATAATATTTGCTCCTGCTTTCAATCCCATTTCTCTACCATCAAATTTAAGAGTTTGTAAAGTTGTTGCTGCTGCAATATTTATATCTTTCAAAACTATCCTTGTTACTGCAACCATTTTTAGTCCTAGTTCAAGCTGAGTTTCATTATCGTAATTTTCAATTTCTTCAGCCATAGGGGTCTCGTGATGGGGGATATAGGGTCCCATTCCAATCATATCGATAGCTTTATCGCGAAAGAAGAGAATATCATCGGCAAGATTTGCAAATGTCTGTTCTGGTAAACCTATCATAACCCCCGTGCCTACTTGATAACCTATCGTCCTAAGAAATTCTAAGCACTTCAGTCTTTCTTCAAAAATAGAATTATCAGGATGCAATTTGTTGTAAAGCGTAGGATTACTTGTTTCAATTCTTAGTAGATAACGATGAGCGCCAGCATTAAACCAACGTCTGTATGTCTGCTCAGTCTGCTCTCCCAAAGATATAGTTATCCCTATTTCATTATCCGTTTTTTCTTTACAAGTTTTAAGAACATCTTCAATAAAATCAATAAATTCGGCATCACAACGTTCTCCAGATTGTAAAAGAAGTGAACCATAATTATTTTCATAAGTCCACACGGCAGAACTAATAATTTCCTCTTTTGTCATCTGAAAACGTTCCACATTCTTATTGCTTTTGCGAATTCCGCAATAATGACAGTCTTTCACGCATATATTACTGAACTCAATAATGCCACGCAAATAAACAGTTTTTCCAACATTCTCTGACTTTATCTGATATGCTCTATCAAAAAGTTTTTGAATATCATTTTTATCCTTTAATGAAAGTAGAAATTCAATTTCATCTTTAGATAATTCATTTTTTTTTAGTATATTCTCTAATTTCATAAGTATTTAAAAATACAAATCACGTTTGTTATGGTTTCTTGTAAGTCTTAGGTTTTCTTCTAATTTTGTTTTATTAGAATGATTATATTTTTTCAGTTCTCTTTGAATTAATTCTCTTCCTATTTTTTTTGTTTCATCAGATGCATAGTCCTGAAGATATTCTTCCAATGTTAGCATTGCATTCGGTGTGCAGAACTTTTCAATAAAACCCGGAATGGCAAATTCCATAAATTGTTCTCCGGTACGTCCTTCCCGGTAACATGATGTACAAAAACTCGGGATATAATCATTTTTCATTAATTCAGACATTATTTCATCTAATGAACGAACATCTCCAATTTCAAACTGTTCTTTGTTTAGTTCCTGTTCGCCTTTTTTGGTGTATCCCCCAAGTTCAATCCTAGTTCCTGCATCTATTTGAGAAACTCCAAATTCCATTACTTCTCGGCGGATTTGAGGTGTTTCTCTCGCAGTAAGAATCATCCCTGTATATGGCACAGCAAGTCTGAGAATTGCAACAAGACGTTTAAAAGAATAGTCATTTACAATATATTTAGGATCCAAATCCATCCCGTAAGCCGGTCTTATTCTCGGAAAACTAATTGTATGAGGTCCACAGTTAAAGCGTTCCATTAAAAATCGAGAATGTGTAACCATGGCAAGTACCTCAAACTTCCAGTCTGCCAACCCAAAAAGAGCTCCTATTCCCACATCATCACATCCTGCTTCGTATGCCCGTGTCAACCCGTCTAGCCTGTAAATATAATTCCCTTTACATGTGGCTTTTGGATGATATTTTCCATATAACTTATGATTATATGTTTCCTGAAAAATTTGATAAGTACCAATTCCGGCTTCTTTGACAATTTTATAGTCTTCAGTATTCATTGGAGCTGCATTGATATTAACTCTACGTATTTCTCCATGTCCTTTCTTTATTTCATATATACTTCTAACCGTGTTAGCCATAAATTCGGGGGAGTAGTCGGGATGTTCCCCAAAAACTAGAATAAGTCTTTTGTGACCACTGTCTTCCAATGTTTCTATTTGCGCATTGAGTTCTTGTCTTGTCAAGGTCTTACGTACTGTTGAGCGTAGACTTTTGCGGAATGCGCAATAGCTACAGTCATTGATACAGTAATTCCCTATATAAAGTGGTGCAAAGATAACAATGCGGTTTCCGTAAACATTGCGTTTTAGGCTTCTTGCTGCAGAAAAGATTTCCTCTACTAATTCCGGATCATCTGCAGAGAGCAATGCTGCAGTTTCTTCTACCGTAAGAGGTTTTTTCTCAAGACTTTTTGCAATTATATCGCGTATTTCAATGGGGTCTTGTTTCTTAGATTTTATCAGATTTTCTATTTTTTCATCATTGATAAAGTCTACACAATTATCCGAAAGGATTTGTTTTCTCGTTGCTTTCATTTCTAGAGTCCTCTTTAATGTTTTTAAAAATAACGGAAAAAGTAGTTCCTGTACCTTCTTTGCTTTTTATATTTATAGTTCCTTTTTAAAGTTTTGTGAGATGTTTTAAATTAATTTTTCTTTCTAAAAAATCAAGGCAGAAATCACCTGTTAATTCATTTTTGCGCTTTTGCTATATTTTAACTGATTTTTTCTTTTAGCTGGTTTTGAAGTGTGTTTTGTGGAATGGAAAATTTCTGAATAACAGGCTTTTTTAATTAATGCAAGTAAATACAAATTCATTCTTTTTACTATGATTGTTTTTTTGCATGAAGATATGCAAAGTACCTTTTTTTGCATGAGGATATGCAAAGTACCTTTTTTTGCATGAGGATATGCAAAGTACCTTTTTTTGCATGAGGATATGCAAA
>JAYEIY010000270.1:0-6247 GCA_034660375.1 Verrucomicrobiota bacterium | reverse complement strand
TTTCTTATTCATATCCCACCGCGATGCGGTGGGCTACGGTGAATATCCCCGGTGGGGATAAAACGGAGATTCTTGTTTAAGAATTGACCTTAGATGAGGTGGAATAATATCCTGGATAAAAAAAAGGGAATCTGAGTTGCTCGATAACTTGGAGCTCTGAAATTTAGTTTTAGATGCTGTACGTAAGGTTATTTCCTTAAGAGGTTAATTTTATTTTTTAAGCAATACTCCCGGTTGCCGTAAGTACATTGCTAATTTTAAAAAACTTAAAAGCCTCTTCAGAAATTGTGCTAATTCACAAAAACAGGGGTTTTCGGTCAAACTCTAGTAGAGATACCACATCTTTTTTGAAAAAAACCAAAAAAAAACTTGACATTTATCAGTTTCTGGTTATTATAAAAAACAAATGACTGATATAGGATTGATAAAAAGTAAATTGTTCATAAAAAACTGTTCTATTAATCTTTAAATATAAAAAGGGAATTAATAAGAAATTCAACTTGAATATCACTATTTATTCACTATTTATATTAAACACAAGCACGAAGAAAGGCTGTTTTTTCATTCAGAAATTTTACAACAAAATAAAAAAACAATAAAAAAGGAGTAACAAAAAAAAGCACCAAAAATAGATTTACAACAAAATAAACAAAAACAAGAAAAAAGGAGTATAAACAATGAGAAGATCTATAAGAAATTTAACTGTAGTATCACTACTAGTAGCACTGTTTTTGGGAATAGCGATTAATGTAAACGCTCAGGAACAAGACAAGAATTCTGTAAAAAAACTAAAGAAAACTAAAATTGAAAAAATGATAGAGCAGGCAAAAGATGCAATAAGAGTTGCACTAAAAAATGCAAAGAAAAAGAAGATAGGAAAAGAGTTGAAGGAGCAACATGGTGGTGGTGTCGCTCAAGTTATAGAAAAAATTCTTGTAAAAGTAGAGAGAGATTTGAAGGCTGATCCATCCTTTACTGGTGATGTGGACACTGTTTTGAATGATATCCGCACGGACGTTGTTTCAGGAGACGCTAGTATAATAAGAGTACTGGGAAATCCTAATAAAGCATTTGAAGTACTAAAAGAAAAGACCGATAGCGAAACGTCGGATAACTAGTAAATCATAACAATAAATAAAATAATAAAGAAAAGGAAAAAAGATGAAGTTAAGACTATTTATAGTATTTGCATGTGCCTGTAGTTTCGTTCTTAATGTAATTGGGCAAAGTGATTTAAGAGAAGATATTTTCGAAGAGGGAGCACCAACCGTTAATGGTATAACTATTCCGATGGTTGAAGATAATTTCCTGAAAGAACTAATTGGAGATGATCGTGTAACCTTGCATACTTATATGGGACTTTTTTACGGAAATGATGATAATGTTTCTCTTGATGAAGATGACGCAAATGCATCAACCTACCTCACCGAACTTTATGGTGGCAGAATTGGATTTGAAATTCCTGAAACATTAACATTGCAAGTTGACAGTTACTACAAAACTAAAGAGTATTTTAATGTCGACAACAATGAAAAAATGAATGATTATTTCTTGAAAGGAGCAATAGGATATACCCCTACCGATAGTCTGGAATTAAACTTTGCTGCTGGTACACACAAACAAACCACATACATTGATGATTTGCTGGGACTGTCAAATGTAGAAACTATTACAAATACTTATTCTACCGGATTAACATTGGATATAACAGAAAAAGTATACACCACACTCCAATGGGATACACAATATGTAAACTATGCAGAAGTAGGCAATACGATCCTCCAATATCGTAAAAATACAGGAACAGCGGGCATGTATTATAGAGTTTCTGCCAAAACTAATGTAGGACTAGAAGTTATATCTGGTAGAGTTAGTTATGAAAGTGTTAATGGCAATAGTCGTAAAACAGCTGACTTTACAGATTATGGTATTAGTACTAGTACAACATGTAATAAATTATCACTTAATACATTTGCAGGTTTTACAGATTGGAATTTTGGGTCAGGAAATTTAACAGAAGACGATAATGACGTTAAGAGATTCATTGGAACAGCGGATTTGACTTATACAATTTCCGACCATTTTTCAACTCTTCTTAGTGTTGAACACGGACCTCGTTTATCTAATTCAGGTGATTCCAATTTTTATATCTATGATCGCGTAGGATTGACTTTTGTCTATATTCCTGTCGTTCAATTGCAGTTGACTTCTACAATTTATCATGAAGAAATTGATAAAGCATCTTCTACTAATGACTACGACTATGATAAAGATGCTATTAACCTAGCTGCAACATATTCATTGACTGAATATACAGGCATAGGTGCATCTTATGAGTACAGTCAAAAACATGCCGATACACAAAATTCTGATTATGATAGAAACATGTTTACTGTAGGGATGTGGATGAGCTTCTAAAAAATCTGAATTCTAAAAAGTTGAACAAGAAAACCTTGTTTATTTTAAAATAAACAAGGTTTTTTTTTTATGAAAAATAAAGGAAAATAGTTTTATGAAAAATAAAGTTTTGCTCTTATTTATATCTTTTTTCTCTATGTTTGTGTTTGCCGAAGAAAAATTTCCCAATGCAGATTCCTTACGTCCTGGGGATATCCTTCTTATTCAGGTTTTTCAACATCCAGAACTGGAATTAAGAGTTAATGTACAAACCGATTATTACATAAATTATCCGTTTTGTGACAAAATATTTGTTATGAACAAAACACTTGATAATATATCAAAAATTATCGAAGAAAAACTCAAACAAAAAAATTATGAAAAGGTACAAGTCTCAATTTTTGTTGAAGAATTCTCAAAGAGGTATGTTTATGTTACAGGCGAGGTTAAAAAACCTCAAGGTATAGAAGTAAAACCAGGATTACATAGCTCTGCCCGACAAGCTATTGCCACGGGAGAAGGCTTTACTGAAAAAGCAGACAAAAATAAAATTTTTGTTAGAAGAAGATTTAAAAATAAAACAAAGATATATCCTCTAAAGATAATGGATACTATGTTAAAAAAAGAAAATTTGGATGATTTCATCCTGATTCCTGAAGATACAATTATAGTTCCTTCGACAAAACCCGTTTCCGTTTTGGGGCAAGTGAAAAAACCAGCTATATTTTATATACAAACTAATCCCATGACCATTTCACAGGCAATTGCAATAGCTGGTGGATTCGATAAGCTCGCAGACGAAGATGAAGTTCTTCTAATTCGTAATAAAAAAATAACTAGAATTAATTTAAAAAATTTATTTAAAACAAATGGCGATATAAAAGAAAACGTACAGATCTTGCCGGGTGATATAATATTTGTTACCGAATCTAAATGGTAAAAAAAAAGGAAATAACAATTGGACATTAAAACAGAAAATAATCAAGAAGAAATACATCTACTGGACTATTGGCATATTATAAGTATTCGTTTACCTCTCTTTATATTGCTATTCTTACTAGTTGTTATCGCTGTAGGAATATATACTTATACAAAAGTTCCAATATATGTGGCAAAGACACATCTTGTAATAGAACCCACTTCTTCAAAAATTACAGGTATGTCTGAAGCATATAACCCAATGGAAAACAATATAGCCAGGCAGAATTTTGTTGCCACACAAATGGAATTGATACTTGCAAAACATTTATTAACTGATGTTTTTAAACATTTTAACTTTGCAACAAAAGAAGAGTTTATTAATTCTACTGAACCAATAAAAGCATTTAAAGGACTCTTTGATGTTACATCAAAAAGAGCAACTTTTATTGTTATCCTTTCATTCAAATGGAAAGATCCAAAATTAGCAGCCAACGTAGTCAACTATCTCACACATATATATATAAAAAATTACAAAAATAGAAGTCTTAGATTTTCCGGTTCCGGCATAGAAAATTTAAAACAACAACTCGAGGGAATACGGGAAAAGAGAAAAGAAGCTCTCGAAGCTCTTATTTCTTTCAAAGAAAAAAATCAGATAATAGATTTAGATGATGCACATAAATTGCTTGTTGACAGAATGACAAAACTAAATGAAGCTTTAATGGATGCACAGGTAAAAGCAGAAACAGCAAAAACAACGGTGCAAGGAATCAAAGTATGGGAAAAAGAAGGTGGAAATGTTAATTATATCCCGGAATTGATGCAAAACAGAACTTTAGCAAATTTTAAACTTGAAGGATTAAGGCAAAAGTCTGAAGCAATTGAACTATTAGAAAAATATGGAAAAAATCACTCCCTTGTAAAAAATCAGCACAAAATAATAGAAGCTATAGATAAAGCTATTGATACAGAAATTAGTTACACCATTGGAGCTTCAGAAGTTGAATACAAAAAAGCAAGACTTCTGGTGGAAGTTATGGGAGAAGGATTCAAGGAATTAAAACAAGAAGCTTTCAAAATTGATTCCTTATCTGGTAAATATCGTATATTGAAAGATATGTATGACGCATCAGAAAAATCTTATCAAAAAATCATCAATAGAATAAATGAACTTACAATCACAAAAGGAGCTGGTGATATAGACGCAACAGCCAATATTCGAATTTCTGATTCAGCTTTGCCCCCCCAAAAATTTACATACCCAAAGAAAAAAAGAAATATGGCTATCGCAATTATACTGGGATTAATACTGGCAGGTGCTTTATGTTTTGCTCTAGATTATATGGATACAACATTAAAAACTAAGGATGATATAGAAACTCTTCTTAAATTGCCTGTTTTGGGTTTTATGCCACGTTTAAAACAAACGGACAATGAACTTGAAACATTGGATTTTCCACAAAGTAGTTTCTCAGAGGCATTTAGAACGATAAGAACTAGCATAAGACTCTCGGTTATAGGGAAAAAAGCAAAGGCATTTCTACTTACAAGCAGTGCCCCAAGCGCAGGAAAAACTATAGCAGCTACTAA
This sequence comes from Verrucomicrobiota bacterium, assembly GCA_034660375.1. GTDB lineage: Bacteria > Verrucomicrobiota > Lentisphaeria > UBA2565 > JAYEIY01 > JAYEIY01. The sequence continues at coordinate 1,339 of JAYEIY010000270.1, read as the reverse complement.
CCTAGCCATTTCATTTGCAAAAGATGGGAAAAAAGTTCTCTTAATGGAATGTGATATGCGACGACCAAGGTTGAAAAAACTACTAAAGACAATCCCTGAAGATAAACTTACTTCGGGACTCTCAAACGTGATTGTTGGAAATAAAAAATTGGATGATATTACATGGCAACATCCAGATATCAAAAATTTGTCGGTTGCTTTATGTGGACCAAGACCACCAAATCCAGCCGAATTACTTGGAACAGACGAATTTAAAGAAATACTGGCAGAAGCAAAGAACAAATTTGATCTGGTTATCATCGATGCTCCTCCTATATTAAATGTAACCGACAGTTCGATCTTAATAGGTTTGGGTCTTCCACTTGTCTTCCTAGTCCGTGCATTTAAGACAGACAAACATTTGGCACTTAACGCGGTTTCTCAAATTAACAGCATACAGGGAGATGTACTTGGTGTTATTCTAAATAATTCTGATGCTACATCAAAAACTAAATATGGTTATTACTATAAGTATGACTATGAGTATAATTAAACCCTGCACGAAAAAGTTTTTAAAAAGTAAAACCCTTTTCATACAGACTCTGCATGAGTTCAAAATCAGAGATTTTGAATCTTATTTGAGATGAATGCTAACTCGTTAATAATAATTTTAAGTGTTATTTGTTAAAAAAATAACTGCAAACAGAAAGAGACAGTGTACGAAAAGTGTTCAAACGAAGTGAAAAAGGCTTTTCGTGCAATGTCTAATTACGGTGATGATGCGTAAAATTAAAAGAAAAGGCATTAAAGAATATCCTCTACTACAAAAAACAATAAGATTTCTTATTTCGGCAATAGTTCTTCTTGCTCCTTGCTTTTTTTCTGGACCTCAATATTGGAAATGGGCGCATGGAGGAGTTGCAATAATAACGCTTCTCCTTTTAGTCTCTATCTATTATTTCCTAAGAAAACGTATTGATTATGTACAGAATCCCATATTCTACCTAATTTCCTTTTTTATCCTTGTTGTTACTCTTCAACTTTTACCATTGCCACAATTAACACCGAAAATAATTACTTCGCATTGGTATAATCTACAGCATTTGGGACTTAATATTGCCCCCAGTCTCTCTCTATTTCCGCAAAAAACCTCTCGATATTTATACATATTGCTATCAGCTTTCGGCCTCTTTTTCCTGGTATTAAATTTTTTTAAAACGAAAAAGGAACTGATTGCCCTTACTATACTGATAACACTATCATGTTTTTCCCACGCGATTTATGCATTTGTTGTTGATATGGGTAGTAATACATCTCATTTAATACATGGAGGATATGCAAATAAAAATCATTTTGCTAT
>JAYEIY010000269.1:0-6248 GCA_034660375.1 Verrucomicrobiota bacterium | reverse complement strand
TGAGGATATGCGTAGTACATGTAGTACTTTTTACGCATGAGGATATGCGTAGTACATGTAGTACTTTTTACGCATGAGGATATGCGTAGTACATGTAGTGCTTTTTACGCATGAGGATATGCGTAGTACATCATACAACAAACGGGAAAAACTCAAATGCCAAATAATCTATCAATAAATCCACTGTCAGGAATTAGTGGAGATATGTTTGTGGGAGCTCTGCTTGATTCGGGGATTGATCAGAAGTTGTTCTTTAACCTTCTTAAAACTCTTGATTTCGGGGTTGATTGGTCATGTTCTGTAGAAAAAGTTTCTAGAAATACAATTGCTGCCACAAAATTTAGTGTTTTTTGGGATGCCAAAAAGCACGAACACGAAGGAACACATCTAAATAAAAGGCACTCTGAAAACAGTAGAAACCTTAAAGATATTACTAAAATAATAGAAAAAAGTGGCCTGCCAGAAAATGTAAGGAAGGATTCTGTTGAAATTTTTAGATTATTGGCAGAAGCAGAAGGCATGGTTCATGGAAAGTCGATAGATGAACTTCATTTTCATGAACTCGGTTCTATTGATTCTGTTGTGGATATTTGTGCCGCTGCTTTGGCTATTTATATTATTGATATTGATAATGTGGTTTGTTCAACGGTTGTAACTGGTTCAGGAACTGTAAAAACATGTCATGGTTTAATGCCTGTCCCCGCTCCGGCTACCGCAGAATTGCTTAAAGGAATTCCTGTTGCTTCAGGCAAAATAAAAAAAGAACTAACCACGCCTACTGGAGCAGCATTATTGAAATATTACGTAAATGAATTTGAGACTTCACTCTCTGGAGAAATTCTTTCACAGGGCTTCGGAGCAGGCGATGCTGAATTTGACGGACTCGCAAATGTTTTGTCTGCTCGTATTTATAAAAAAGATTCTTCTAAGCAGATTTTGGATCAATATTTGCATGAAGAAGTATGTGTCATTGAGACTAATATTGATGACATGACCTCGGAAGGCATAAGCGCTCTGACACAGGAGCTTTTTGAACTTGGCGCTCTTGACATAGTAGTTCTTCCCGCAATTATGAAAAAAGGTAGAATGGGATATTTTATTCAAATTTTATGCAAAAAAGATTGTTTTGACAGCATAATTGAGTATCTCCTGGCAGAATCAACTACTTTTGGAGTCCGATGGCGTAATGAAAAACGAATAATCTTTAAACGCAGCTTTTCAACGGTAAATACTGAGTATGGAGAGGTTAAAGTCAAAATAGCACACTCATTACAGGATAAAAAAAAGATAAAAGTTATTCCTGAATATGAAAGTTGTGTTAAAGTTGCAAAAAAAAATGGAATAAGCTTTCAAAAGATGTATAGTATAGCCCGTGAAAAGATTAGCTCTCACGGTGGATGAACACTAAACGCTCAACGACCCTTAAACGGTTCACGGTCAACGGTTCACGGTTCACGGTTTACGGTTCACAGTCAACGGTTCACGGTTTACGGTCAACGGTTGACCGTTCACGCTTAACGGTCAACGGCACTTAACTAAAAGGAGTTGTATTATGGCAGGTATTTTAGATGTATTGGCAAGAGAAATTTTGGATTCTCGTGGTAACCCTACACTTGAGGTTGAAGTTGTTCTCGAAAATGGAATTCTTGGAAGAGCAGCGGTTCCATCAGGTGCTTCTACAGGAGAAAATGAAGCAATTGAATTGAGAGATGGAGATAAAGACAGATATCTCGGAAAAGGCGTACTCAAAGCTGTTGACAATGTAAATGAGATTATTTTTCCGGAAATAGCTGGGATGGATGTTATTGACCAGGCTCTTATTGACAAAACAATGATTGATTTAGATGGAACGCCGAACAAAGGTAAACTCGGTGCAAACGCAATCCTTGGCGTATCTCTTGCATGTGCTCACGCAGCTGCAAGTGAACTTCAAATTCCTCTCTATCGCTATATCGGCGGAACAAATGCAAAAGTACTTCCCGTTCCAATGATGAATATTATTAATGGTGGTTCTCATTCCGATGCTCCTATTGCTTTTCAGGAATTTATGATTCGCCCAGTTGGTGCAGAATCCTTCAGAGAAGGTCTCCGCATGGGTGCAGAAGTTTTCCATTCTCTGAAAAAAGTTCTTAAAGACCGTGGGTTAAGTACTGCTGTAGGCGACGAAGGCGGATTCGCTCCAGCTCTTAATGGAACAGAAGATGCACTCGAATCTATTATTAAAGCAATTGAAAATGCTGGATATAAAGCAGGTTTGAAAGCTGATGGTGGCGATGTTGCTATTGCTCTTGACTGTGCCGCATCAGAATTTTACAAAGACGGCAAGTATGATTACACTCTTTTTGAAGGAGATTCTGCTGCAGTAAAGACTTCTGCAGAACAGGCTGATTATCTTGCAGAACTTGTTTCTAAGTATCCCATTGATTCTATTGAAGACGGAATGGACGAGGGAGACTGGGACGGTTGGAAGGTTCTGACAGACAAGGTTGGAGACAAAATTCAGATTGTTGGAGATGATCTTTTTGTAACAAATGTAGATTATCTTTCAAAAGGAATTGAGTTGGGTTGTTCCAATTCAATTCTTATTAAAGTAAATCAAATTGGAACTCTCACAGAGACTCTTGATGCTATTGAAATGGCCTATAAAGCTGGTTTTACAGCAGTCATTTCTCATCGTTCTGGAGAAACATCAGACTGCACAATTGCGGATATTGCTGTAGCAGTTAATGCCGGGCAGATTAAGACTGGATCTCTCAGTCGTTCTGATCGTATCTCAAAATATAATCAGCTCCTCAGGATAGAGGAAGAACTTGATGCAGTAGCTGAATACGGTTGTTAGAAAAGAAATTCCAAAACGATCCGTTCGGTTTTCGGACGGATCTTTTTTTTTGGTTTGGACTGTAGAATTTTGTTTTTAGTTTAGCAAGCAAAAACCCCCTTCTGTGAAAGTTATGTTTCACAAAAAAACTTTAATCGTCAATGGTTTTTAATCTTCGTATAACATTTCCTACAGAGGTAAAGGGGCAGGATGCACCGGCAAGGATTCCAATTTTTATTTTTTTACCTATATCATAAGGAAAGGCAGTTCTTTCTTCTTTTTTTAATTCTGGAATAAAGTGAATTATTTGCGATTTTGTGATTGCGTCTGCACTTTCAATAAAGAAGACTTGTTTATTATATTGTTGTGCAATCTGATATAGTTTTGTTGTGTTACTGCTGGAGTATCCTCCTATAACAAAAATAAGATCAAGTGGTTTTTTGCATATTTCAATGGCACTATGTTGTCTGTGTCGAGTTGCTTGACAGACGGTTTTACAAGTTATGAAATCAGCATTTACTGTTTTTGTGGCAGCATTAATGATTTTTGATATTTTTAGAGAATCGTCGTAGAGCATCGTTGTCTGGGAGCAAAGTGCAAATCCATAAGGATTAAAGAATTTTTTATTAAAAACGGTCAGACTATCTGTCCTTTCTAAATTTTTTGAAATTCTCTCGGCTAGTTTTTCGGCTTCTTTTATTGAGGATACAACAACTGCGGCATTGCATTCTTCTTTTATTGCTCGTGAGAGAATCCCCTTAGTTTCAGCATGATTAGCTTTCCCGTAGATTATGTTTGTTTTTCCTAGAGATGCATTTGTTGAAACAAATTTCCAGATACTTTTTACATCCTCACAGGTGGCATCAAGGACTTTACATGGTCCCGATAGTATTTCTTTTTCAGTGTTTAGAGTTACTCCAAATGCAGGTATGATAAGTGTATTTTCTGTTCCTAGAGAATCTTTAATTTTAGAATAATCTTCTTCCCTTATTATTTTCACCCCCTGTTCTTGGAAATAATTATTTACCGTAGGATTATGGATTATTTCTCCTAGCAGGATTATCTTTTTGGGATTTATTCGTTTAAGCTCCTGTTGAGTTATTTTTACCGCTTTACAAACTCCTCGGCAAAAACCGAATGTCTCAGGCAGATGTATCTCAATTAAATCCGAAGAATATATCCCCCCATTTTTTATTATACTGGCAACTAAATTGTCCTTTAAAAAGTTCATCTGCTATATCTGAAAAGTTAAAAAGTATTTCTTGCTTACAATTTGATTTTTTGCAAACTCAAATTACAATAAAGCAAAATACTGTGAATGTAACTGAATTTTGTAAAAAATATAAAAATAATTTAAGATCAAAAATCCAGGAGTTTTTAGAATGTCAGAGAAAAAGAAAGGAATGATTAACGGAGCAGAGGCTATAATTGAGTGCCTTATACAACACGGTACAACAGATATTTTTGCATATCCTGGCGGGGCTTCAATGGAAATGCACCAAGCAATGAGTAAAAGAAAATCTGAACTTAGAGTAATTCTTCCAAGACATGAACAGGCCGGAGCATTTGCTGCAGCCGGATATTCACGAATTACAGGAAATATCGGTGTATGTATGGCAACAAGTGGACCAGGTGCAACCAATTTACTTACAGGTATTGCAGATGCTTTTATGGATTCTATACCACTTATTGTAGTAACCGGACAGGTCCCCCAGCAGGTGATAGGAAAAACCGCATTCCAGGAAATTGATATTGTAGGCATGACAATTCCAATAGTAAAACATAGTTATCTCCTTCTTGATCCTAATGATATTTCAAAAGTTTTTGCTGAAGCATTTCATCTTGCAAATTCCGGACGTCCCGGACCAGTTCTGATTGATATTCCTAAAGATGTTCAGCAGGCAATGGTTCAGCCTAACTATGATGTAGAAATTGATGAAATTACAAAAACAGACATACCTTATGCATCGGACGATGAGATACAAAGAATAAAGGATGCGATAAAAGATGCAAAAAAACCATGTATCTATGCCGGCGGTGGAATCATCATAGCTGAAGCTACTAAGGAGTTGACTGAATTTGCAAAATCATACAATATTCCTGTTGTTACATCTCTTATGGGAGTTGGTTCTTTCCCAGAAACCAGCGAACTTTCATTGAAGTGGCTTGGAATGCATGGAACTTACTATGCAAATTATGCTGCGAATGAAGCTGATCTTCTATTAGTTTTTGGAGCTCGTTTTGATGACCGGGTTACTGGTAATACGACAGAGTTTGCAAAGAATGCAAAAATAGTGCATGTTGATGTAGATAATTCAGAATTGAATAAAAATAAACCTGCACAAATACCGATAAACAGTGATATAAAATATGTTTTGGAACAACTTAATAAAAAACCTGTCAAAACAAATTGTGCCCCATGGCATAAACAGGTTCAAAAATGGAAAAAAGACTATCCCCTACAGTACCCCAAAGGGAATGGAATTAGACCACAGTTTTTGATAAGAAAACTTTATGAAATGACTAATGGAGAAGCTGTTATAGTACCGGGAGTAGGTCAGCATCAAATGTGGGCGGGAATGTATTATGATTACTCTTTCCCACGCCAATTACTTACATCAGGAGGTCTTGGAACGATGGGCTTTGGTCTGCCTACCGCAATAGGTGCAAAAGTTGCCTCTCCTGATAAACTTGTTATAAATATAGATGGTGATGGTAGTTTTCAGATGAACATACAGGAATTAGGCACGATTCACGCAGAAAATATTCCCATTAAGATGCTGATACTAAATAATCAACACCTTGGGATGGTAGCACAGTGGGAAGATCGTTTTTATGGAAGAAATCGTGGTAATACTGTTCTTCAAAATGAAAGAAGTAACCGCCCTTATCCCGATTTTGTTTCTATAGCAAAAGGTTATGAGATTGATGGAGAAGAAATCTATAAATTAGAAAAACTCGAAGGAGCGCTCCAAAGAATGCTTGCAGATCCTAACCAAGCGTATGTTTTAGATGTGCATATAGAGTATCAAGACCACGTTTTACCTATGATTCCTGCTGGTGGTACATACAAAGATATTATGGTGGAGTAATATATAATGTTAAAAAATAAAAGATATATTCTTATTCTTCTTGGATTTTGTCTGAGTATAAACCTTTGTGTCGGATTTCGCTTGTTTGCGACAGAGACAGAAAAGAATGGTGAAGCTCTTGGCTACGAAAAAATGCAGGTCTTTACAAAAGTAATAAGACTTATTCGTGAGAATTATGTAAACGAAAAAGATACTACGTATGAACACCTGCTTTACGATGCAATGCGGGGTATGCTTTCTTCCCTGGATCGTTTCAGTGCTTTCATGACTCCAGATGAATATAGAAACATGCAGGAAGATACTCAGGGAGAATTTGGAGGCCTGGGTATTTATCTTAC
>JAYEIY010000268.1:0-6263 GCA_034660375.1 Verrucomicrobiota bacterium | reverse complement strand
AGGGAAATACAGGAAAAGCAGATGCCGGTTATTCTTCTCGTTGATCGTTATGCAGACAGTGGAATGCTCGTTGATGTAATTGATGAATGCAAACAGGGCGGAGCAAAGAATGTAAGCATTGCCGCAACAAAGGAAGGATTATGAAAGCAAGAAAGATGCATTATCCTTCTTTGAGCCCCACTCTTTCATTGAAAATTACACTTGTTTTTCTTTCTTTTGGATTGACTTTTCTGCTTTTTTCAATCTTACCTGCCTTTGGTACAATAGGTCAGAAATCGCGTTCTACCATTCGATTGATTAAATCACCAATGCTCATATCTGTTCCTCCAAAAAAAATAAAAAAATCAGAAAAGACAAAACCTCAAAAAATACCTGACAAGAAAAAAGTGATAAAACAAAAATTACATATACCCAGAGAAAATATTTTTACTCCGGCTCCCAACTCTTCTCTGATTATTCCAAAGGCGCCTGTTCAACCAGGACTCGGGAATATTTCAATGCAATTTAATGTAGCTTCATCGCAAATATCAAGATCAGAGCCAGTCAAGGCAAAAAATTTTACAATTGGTGATCTTGACGTTGCTCCTCACTTGTTAGTACGGACAAGCCCCTTGTATCCTTTTAAAGCAAAGCATCGAGGTATTGAAGGTTTTGTGGATATAGAATTTATTATTGAAGCAAATGGTACTACTAGTAATATCAGAATAATTGAGAGTCAACCTGTGGGAGTATTTGACAAATCTGCCTGCAACGCTGTTAAACACTGGCGTTTTTCTACGCCTAAAAAAGATGGCAAGTCGGTGAAGGTACTTGCCCGACAACAAATACAATTCAGTTTGGAGAATTAATAATGAGAAAAAAAGACAAACATATTTTATTCAATTTAATTTTAATATCTTTGATAACAATACCTATTGCATATGCCTCTAATGGTCCTGCGAAGAATGATCAATCTGATATTGAACCGACCGTTACATATAAAGAGTCCGAATTACTTACCTCCGTGTCTTCCCTCTATGAAAAAAAACAGGAAGCTGCAATTAAACAATTACGTACGCAGATAACTCCTCAATCATCCGCAGCGTTAGACTTTGCTCTTGCCGCAATGCTGGCAAAAGAAGACTCTTTCCCACTCGCAATAGAATCGTTAAAATCTGCATTGAAAAAATTTCCGTTTTTTCAGCGTGCCTGGTTATTGCTGGGGCGCGTAAATATTCTTCATGGAGATACACAAAAGGCTGTTAAGCCTCTTCGCAAGGCTCTTGAATTAGGAGCTGATCAGCAAGAAGTCTATAAATTGCTCGCATACAGTCATTTGGCGGAGGGGCATGTTGTTGCCAGTGAATCTGCATATAGTCAGGTACTGATATTGGCTCCGGAAGATAAAGAAGCTTTAGCAGGTCTTGCACGTTCTCTTTTTATGCAAGAGCGTTACACTGCTGCGACCCCTCTTCTTAAAATCCTATGTGAAAAAAATCCTGATGTCGCAGAATATTGGGTTCTTCGTGCAAATATTGCAATGGGACAAAATAAAAATAATAAGGCAACCATTTTTTTGGAGTGTGCACGTACCATTTCAACCATAAATAATCAATCTCTTCTCATGCTTGGCGATCTTTATTTTAATGAAAAACTTTATGAAAAGGCTGTGAGTTGCTACAAGGAAACACTTGCGCTAAATTCACTGTCAACGACGACATATATTAAATATGCGGAAGCCTTGCTGAATGTAGGGAAATCAGATCTTGCACAGCAACTTCTTGATAATGATTTGCAAAAAAATAAAAAAGAATGGGAACACTTTCATATAATTTCTGCAAGAATTGCTGAAACAAGGCAAGATCTCAGACAGATGAAAATACATCTTGATGCTGCGCTATCTATAAACCCAATGAGTGGTGACGCATTACTTATGTTGGGGAAAATTCAAAAAAAAGAAGGAAAGGAAGAGCGGGCTTTTTTGACTTTTGAGCGTATTTTACGTATAGATTCCCACAAAAGACGTGCATTACTTGAAATAGCACAACTCTATGTCGATCGCTCAGAATATAAAAAGGCGGTAGAAAAATTGGAGGAAGCACAATCAATTCAATTTGATTCAGGTGTCGGAAGATATCTGGAACGACTTCGCAGAGGATTAAATTAATCTGTAAATAGAGATTGCATGAAAAGCCTTTTTCACTTCGCTCGAAGACTTTTCATACACTGTCTAATTAAATAATTATCAAAATCCAGTTGTTTTTTTTTAATTCAGCCGTTATATTTTGAAAGAATCAGTTTTTATAATCTCAAAAAAGGAGCTCTTTCAGTGGAAAAATTTGTAGGAATACTTATTATCTGGGCAGTAATGGGATTTGTTAATCTCATGATTAAGGGGGTTAAACAATACAGAGAAACCCAACCGAAAACTTCCACCCCTCAAGGACAAAATAATCCCTCTCAGCCGATTTCACCACGAAGCAAAAAGAAGGTCTCCACTTTATCGAAGTTATCTCCTGAACAGTTAAAAGAATTTTCTGAATTTGTTCAGCGAACTACAGGGAAAAAACTGCCTCAGACAGAGCCCCCTACCCCTCGGAAAGAACCTCTTGCAAATACAAAAAGACAGGTAACTTCTGCATATTATGAAGATGAATATGCAGAGCAACAAGAAGAAAACAAGAAGGCATATTATGAAGATGAATATGCTAAACAGGAACGGGAAAATCTTTCTGCCTATGAAGACAAATCACCTCAAAAGAAAAATGACTATATCCTTGATATAAAAAGTAAAACTTCGCTTCGCAAAGGCATAATCGCAAGAGAGATTTTTGGAAAACCATTGGCATTACGCTAAGATTTTTAAAATATAGATGAATTTTTCCAATTTTATTAATGTCGCAAATCTTGTGTGTTGTAATATTCTAGTTTCTAATTGTAAATATGAGTAAATATCTTTATTTTTTGTGAGTTGGAAATCTTAAAATCCGTATTTTCCAATTAGGGGTTCAAAACGGCATTCTATTCCTTTGTTAATCTTTATTTCTCCGTTGCTTTGCTTTGTTATTTGCAGAAGCTTTTGTATAAATATGTTTCCGACGGGTATAATTAGAGTGGCATTGGTCTTCAGTTGTTTAATGAGTTCGTCAGGAATCTTTTTTTTCTAGTTCAAAGGTTTTAGTTATAATTTTTCTCCATATATTTTTTTACGGCATCAATATTTTTTTGTATAGAAGCATGTAATTTTGTATTTTTGGGAGTTATTTTTAATGCGTTTTCAAAGGATTTCAGAGCTTTAAGAGGTTTTCCTTGATAGAAGAATATTTGTCCGAGGTTATCATATATTTCGGGGTCTTTTGGAGTTATAGAAATGGCTTTCAAGAAGTATTTTTCTGCATTTTGATATTTTTTTTGTTTCATGTATGCATAGGCGAGATTGTTTAATGTTTCTGCATTTTTAGGATTTTTGGTGGATATTTTTTTTAATAGAGATATAGCTATGTTATATTTTCCTGATTTCAGATATGTTAAGGCTAAATTATAGGTTACATTTGCATCTGTTGGATTCTTTTTTTTCATTCTCAACAAAATTTCTTTTGCTTTTTTGTATCTTTCTGTTTCCATATATATTTTAGAGAGATTGTAGAGTGCGTCAGTGTCTTTTTCGTCTAATTCAAGAGCCGAAAGTAAATATTTTTCTGCTTTGTGAAGATTATTTTGTTTAATATAGATATCTGCCATTGCGTTGTATCCTTCGGGTTGGTTACTCACAAATTTAAGATATTGCCTGAAAAAAGGTTGGGCTTCATTTATTTTATTCATTTTTACAAGGTTTTTTCCTAAATTATAGTAGGCACTTACCTTTCGTGGATTTATTTCAATTGTTTTATTAAAATAATATTCTGCCAACTTATCCTGATCCTGATCCATATAGTAGCAGCCAAGGCAATCGGTGGCAATATAATTTGCCTCTGTTACAGAATAAGTATGATTAAAGAGAGTTTCAGAATTTTTCCATAAATAAACCTGTCGTCTTGTTTTCAGGATAAAAGGCATAATTATAATAAACAGAAAAAGGGGGGGGGAAATTTTTATTAGTGCTCAGTTGTGGGATGTATTCTTTAATAATCCAGGTTAAAATCAAATAGATTCCTACTGCCGGAAGATACATATATCTATCTGCCAGAGCTTGTCCTCCAACTTGAATAATTCCTATGACTGGGATTAACATTACTATGAACCATAGCCAGCCTGTTAACAGTTGTTTTTGTTTTTTTCTTTTCCATAAAATAAGAATAGTTATTGCAACAAGAACAATAAATGAAATAAGTATTTTTCCAAAGGAAATATTGTATGATGAGTGGGGATAAAAGATTGCAAACTCTTGGGGAAACAGCAGTTTTTTCAGATATGTTGCATAAGCGACTAAAGAGCTTGGAAATCTAACAAACAGAGGCATTGCTTTGAGGGATCTGACGGCTCCACCACTGCGTTGTACTAAAAAAGTTACAATACAGGATATTGCAGAAAGAATAATAAATGGAATTTTTTCATAAATAAGTTTTCGATTGTTTTTGATAAATTCAACTGTTTTTTCAATAAAGTGAGTTTTTTGAGTAAACGCCAAAAAATTAATGCGTTCAAATGGCCAGAAATCCAGTAAGAAAAGTATTATGGGAAGGCTTACAATCATTGGTTTGGATAAAAGTCCCAGAATAAAAGATAATAATGCAATGGAATAGAATCTTTTAGAAAAGTTTTTGTTTTTCACATAAAGAGAATAAGAAATTAGAGATAAATAAAAGAATAATGCACAAAGAAGATCTTTTCTCTCTGAAATCCAGATAACAGATTCTGTGTGAACCGGATGAATTGCGAATAGAATGGCAACAATAAAAGCAGGTATAAAGGCAGATGTAGCAATACATAAAAATATATATAAAAGTAAAACTACTAAAGTGTGGATAGTTAAACTGACCAGATGATGTTTTCCTGCATTCAATCCAAAAAGCTGGCAGTCTGTCATGTGTGACAGCCAGGTAAGCGGATGCCAGTTGCTGCATTTATTTGTTTTGAAAGCCCATTCTATATTGGCTTTTGTCAATCCCGTGTTTACATTTGGATTTAGTGTTACATAGACTTGATCATCAAAGTTAATAAAATCATTGCTACAAATGGGGTAGTATGCAAGCCAAACAAAAAGTATTAGGAGTATCGGGAATAAGTAATATTTGTATATTTTATTCATAATTTCATTAATCTCCCCAAAACTGCTGAGACAGCATATTCAACTCTCAGAATTCTTTTTCCTAAATTAACCGTTTGAAATCCATTTTCAGATAATAACTCAACCTCATAATCGGTAAAACCTCCCTCCGGACCGATTGCAAGGGTTACTGGGGTTTCAATATTAGAGGGGCATGGTTTTTTTGCTCCTGGATGGGGGAGTATGGGGTCTGTTCCTTTAATTATTTGGGGGATTTCATCTTCAACAAAAGGTTTGAAATATTTACGAAAGTGTAGTTCAGGAAGAATTGTATCTTCAGCCTGTTCAAGACCGAGAATGAGATGTTTTTTTAAAGATTCATCTTTTAGGAGAGAACTCTGCCAGTAACTTTTTTCAACTTTTTTGCTTGCAATGAAATACATTTTTTTTATCCCCATGGAAGTGGCAGACTGTAAGACTTTTTTTAAAGTATTTGGACGGGGGAGGGCGACAATAAGTTGAACGGGAATGGGGGGCACAGGAGTATAATCAAGGGAGATTTTGAGGGTTACCTCTTTTTTAGAGATTGAAATCAAGATGCCTGTTCCTATTTTTCCATTTAAGAGTCCGACATTCATAGAATCTCCACAATTTGAACGGTGAATATTGCGGATATGAGAAAATCTCCTTCCACTTATCAGGGCGGTATTTTCATCTATAAAATCGTCTTTGAATAGGATTAGTAGATTCATTTCAAAATTTGAGTGTTTGGATATATTCTGCCATCCAGGAAGCAATTAATTCTGCTCCTGTTTCGTTGTGGTTTATCCAGTCTTTCATCCACTTTTTAGCACTTATTTCGCCTTTTATTTCGAATCTGGTTCTTAGGTTCAAATCGGGAATATGAAGAGATTTAATAGTTCTTAGGGTATGAGCTAATACTTTTTTCTTATGAAGAAGTTGTTGAGCTTTCCATGCGGAAAGATCTGGTTTAAGGATATGGTTTGGAGGGAAGACATCTGGAAGCATTGGGTTTCCGACCCAGTAAAGTAATTGTGCATCAAGTTTTTTCATTTTC
>JAYEIY010000267.1:0-6325 GCA_034660375.1 Verrucomicrobiota bacterium | reverse complement strand
AGAAAGCTCAGAATGCTTTGTGTGATTTGGAAACTATATTAGACGAATTATACGAAACGAAAGAAAAAAATGTGGCATAAGATAAATTGCCAACTTTTGTACTAAAACTTATGGGACGCGGTACTAGGGTGGCGCTTCGCTCTACCCTAGGCTAATATATATAGCTCTTTCAGAGCAAACTTTACGAAATACATAAATTAATAAGTGGAAGATCTACATAAATGATATAATTAAATAATTAAAGGAATAATATGATACCAGCGGAAATATCAGAACAGATAAAAATCATATTGACTCAATAAAAATTATGGTTTTTGCCGTCAACCGTAAAAATTGAAGATATTGTAAACTTTAATTACTTTGCAAATTGAAAAAAAAGGGAATCTGAGTTGCTCGATAACTTGGATCTCTGATGTATATCTTTCTTATAATATTTTCTGGTAATTTTGAAAGATTGGAAATAGTAGGGATTTTTTCGTCAGAAATTTAAAAAAAAATATGGGGTGTTATTTACCGAGTTCAAGGCGTGCAATCAGTCGTTTAGGCAAGCCGTATTTTTTCATCATTTTAATAGTTTTGTTTCTATCATAAATGAGTCTTCGGAGTCGAATAGTACGTTCTTCGGTATCGTAAATCACACACGAGGCTCTATTATCGATATCTCTGGGTTGTCCTACAGAACCTACATTTATAAGATGTTTTTTTTCTTCAAGCAAAATTCCGCTTTGTAAGAAACTTAGTTCGGCTGGTTCATCATCTTCTTTTTCTATATGAAGGGGGATATGACTATGTCCATTAAATGCAACGTTTGCTTCTTGGTATTTAAAGTTTTCCTCAATTGAATCTCGATTGATTACGTATGTCCATTCTTCTGGGTGTGCAAAAGAAGCATGTACAATATGAATACCATTAAATTCAAAACAAAGTGGCAATTTTGACAGCCACTTTTTTTCTTCTTCAGAAATTTGCGATGCAGTCCAGCGAATTACCTCAAGAGCATTGGGGTTAATCTGCCAGTCGAAATCTGGTTGTGCTACATAGTGGTCATGATTTCCACGCACAGAAGGGATATTATTTTCTCTGAGTGTTTCGATACATTCTTTTGGGAATGGACCGTAGCCTACAATATCTCCTGTACACAAAAGGGCATCACATTCAGCATCTTTAAGGCATTCGAGTACCTTTTCTAAAGCTGGAAGGTTACCATGTACATCTCCAAATATTCCAATTTTCATATAAAAACTATATATTTATTTTAAACAAAACCGGCTATCGCCGAGACTTTTTACGGCTTTACCACTCGCTTAGTATATATTCAGTAAAACACGTAAAACTTCCACTTTTACAAAAGAAAGCTAAAGCTGTGAACTCTGATGTATGTAAAGCGTGCTTTACCTTCATTCATTGCTGACGTGAAGTCAGCCTAATTCCAAGCAAAGTGAGCCCTAAAAACAAAAAAACTTTTATCCTCAGGATACAATTTCTTTCTTTATTTTTTTTCTCCTGTTGTCCCATGAGGGAGAAGACAATAAGTGTTGCAAAACTCAGGGGTATAGAAATAATACCCGGATTATTCAATTCAAATGGAGGGTTAAAAGATACTCCCCACCAACCGTAATACATATCAGCCATTTTGGAAGAAATAAGGATAATACCAAGGGATGAAATCATTCCAACTAGGATAGAAGCAGTAATTCCTTTTGCAGTTGTTTTTTTCCAGAACAGTAGCATTATTATCGCCGGCAAATTTGCTGACGCAGCGACAGCAAAGGCCCATCCTACAAGAAAAGATACATTCACACCTTTAAAACTTATTCCTAGAATAATAGCAACAATACCAACACAGATTGCTGCAATTTTTCCTGCTTTTACCTTAGCTTCGTCTGTAAGTTCTATCCCCATATAATTATTCACAATATCATGGGCAACTGCGCCAGATGCAGCAACAATAAGACCACTTACGGTTCCAAGAACTGTAGCAAAAGCAATAGCGGAAATAGTAGAAAAGAGTATGATTCCAAAAGATTTAGCCAATAATGGGGCTGCCATATTTCCACTTTCAACATCCATTACTCCGGAAGTCATAGCACCAATTCCCATAAATAGAGTAAGAATATAAAAGAAACCTATTGCAGCAATGGCTACAATTGTAGATTTCCGCGCGTCTCTTTGAGATGGAACGGTGTAGTAACGAATCAGAATATGGGGTAGTGAAGCTGTTCCGAAGAACAATGCGATCATTAGTGATATAAAGTTAAGTTTTGCCCAGAAAGAGGTTTTACCGTCTTTTCCTGGTTTAAGGAATTTTGTACCGGGGCGCATAAGTTTTTTACCTGATGTAATTTTCTGGTACCAGATAGTTACATAATTTTTTCCGTCTTTAATTTTGGTTTTTGGGAAGAGTGTTACTTTGCTGGCTTCGACTATAGAGAGAAATTCCGCAGGTCCAATGGGACCTGTTTCACCATCTTTCTGATATTTTTGAGGAAGTTCTGCTATATGTCCTACAGAATAAAATCTTCTAGCTTCCTTTGAAGCACCGTTATATAAAAATGTATTGTTTACTAATTCTGTTTTTGAGAGTGCTTCTTTGAGGATTCCATTTTCTTCAAGTTTCCACCATGTATTGAGTGTTTTTGTTTCTGTTTTATCATCAATAGTTACTTCTTCCTCTTTTGCTAGTTTTACAAAAGTCATTCCATTTGTTTCAATTTCTGTTATTTTTGTATAATCTGAATCAGTGAGTTTATTTAATTCGAGAGTTTGAAATTTGTGATATTTTTTATCTTTTGAATCAGGAGTAAGTTTAAGACCATTTTGAAAGAGATAAATACAAATAAGCGTTGAAAATACAATAAGCAATCCGCCTTTTAGAAACTGTACGTATGTAGTAGAGGTCATTCCTGCAGTAGCAACAATTAGAACAACAATTGCGCCAACCATGCATACGCCGGTCCAGTGAGGTAAACCAAGAAGTGGTGTAACAAGAACGCCGGCACCAACCATCTGCGGAATAAGGTAAAACATGGATACAACCAAAGTACTGATTGCAGCCATCAACTGTATTCCTTTGGAATTGAATTTAAAATCAAGGGCATCGGCAAAGGTATATTTACCGAGTCGTTTCATGGGTTCAGCAACAACAAAGAGTGCCACAACCCAACCGGAAAGGTAGCCTATAGAATACAGAAAACCGTCATATCCATAAGTAGCAATCATTCCACAAATTCCTAAAAATGAAGCTGCTGACAGATAATCACCTGCAAAAGCTATACCATTGATAAACCAATGTATGGTTCCACCTGCTGCAAAATAACCTTCAGCAGATTTTGCTTTTCTTGCGAAGTAAAATGACATACCAAGAACAAAACCTACAAACGCGAGAAAAAGACCTATAGCAATTGGGGAAGCATCATAAATCATTTGGATTTCTCCTTACCAGTAGTTTCTGTCTCTTGGTTCATTTTATCCTCATATCCTGTGCAAATTTTATTATAGATAAGTCCCATAACAATTGCTAGAATGATCAATCCAAAACCATAAATAACAGCTAGATTAAGATCAAGAAATATTTTTGTTTCCATTAATTTAGGCTTTAGCATATTAATTGCAATAAAACCACAATATACGATTAGATAAGCAAAAAAGAGCTTTATGCCTAATTTTTCTTTTAGATCAATTGATTTATCTTCATCTAACACTACTGCCGGTCCATGTTGCATTTTAACCTCCAAAATATTCTTTTTCATACATATCACAAGACGGTAAAGTAGCAAAGAAAATGACTTTAGCTGAAAAAAAACAAATGTCAATACTATTTATCTTTGATTGTACAAATGAAGTATAATCTAAACCATTAATGAATTTGTAAAACTAAAGAATCAAGTTATTTTCTAGGGTCAATATTTTAATTAAAAATCTATTTTTTATGAAAATTTTATTTTACATTTTATTTATCTGTCTTTTTACCAACTCAATGAAAAGTCAAATTGTGGTTTCTAAAAAAGGAAAAGCAATAAGTCCTCCAACCATTTATATTACTCATTTTGAAACGCAAATAAAAAAACAAGTCAACTTAAAAAGCTTTTTTATTAGATTGATAAAGTACTCTGATTGGTTTAAAATTGCTGATAAAAAAGAATCAGCACAACTATTGGTTGCAGTAAAAGTTTTGTCAGAAAAATCTATGGAGATAAGGATAAAAGGCAATTTGGGAAAAGATATCTGTGCATTTCGTCAGAGCAGAACGCAAGATAATTTAAATATCCTTTTTCGCATGTCTGTAGACACTTTGATTAAAAAGCTCTTTGGGGTACCTGGCTTAATGAATTCAAAGATTGCATTTGTCAGCGATATTACTGGACACAAAGAAATATATACAGCCTATCCTGATGTACTGTCGAGTTGTAAAAAACTTACTTCCAATGGTTCTTTTTCTCTAGAACCAAACTGGTCTACGACAGAAAATGCGCTTGTTTATACTGTTTACGAAAAGAATGGAGCAAGCACTGATATTATATATGCAGATATATTACATAGTCGCAATAAAAGATTGTGTGGACATCCAGGTACTAATGCCGGAGGTGCTCTTTCTCCAAGTGGAAAAAACCTAGCTTTGACGATGAGTAAAGATGGGTCTGTTGATCTGTACGTAATATCGGTAAAAGGCTCTGGTTCTATGCGTTTGACTAAAAATCAATCAGTTGAAGTATCTCCATGCTGGTCTCCGGATGGACAAAGCATCTGTTATGTTTCCGATCACTCCGGTCATCCATCACTCTATTTAAAATCTTTAAAGAACGATAAAACAACACATTTGACTAGGGGATTTTCAGAATGTGTTTCTCCTGACTGGTCTCCTATTTCCAACAAATTGTGTTTTTCTATTAAAACAGGGCGCAACTATTCAATTGCTATTATGGATATGAATGAGAAAGGGAATTATAGAATAATTACATCTGCTGCAGGTGACTGGGAATCTCCTTCATGGGCTCCAGACGGTAGACATATTGTATGTTCAAGAAGTCTAAATAAAAAATCATCACTTTATATGATTAATACTGTTTCCGGCAGGATAATTTCTCTTAATCCAAAAGAAATTAACCTAGGAAACTGTTCATTTTCCAATTGGTCAGCACTATTTTAATTAATAATTTCTCCATTGGATACATGAAAAGTTTTTTTAGCTTCTTCGGAAAAAATATCAACTTTTTCTGTAGATGCAAAAAATAACTGATGTTCAGTGGAAAGAAAATTAAAAAAGTAATCTTTTGTTTTTGGATCAAGTTCACCTATTACATCGTCAACTAGATATACAATTCTTCCATCAAGCATATTATCTTGTTTAAATATCTCTGCGACAGCTATTTTCAGTACAAGTGATGCCAATCTACACTGTCCACGTGAACCATATCTATTAAGTTGAATATCTCCAAGATTTATTAAAAAATCATCTCTATGTGGTCCGATACTGGTATATCCATACTTAAAATCAGCGTCTTGTTTTTTTTTCAGAGCTTGCAATAAGGTTATTTTTATTTCTTCAACTTTTTCATCTTGTAAATTAGGAGAGGGTTGATAATTAAGATAAAATTTTCCTGGAATCATTTTAAAATCATCTGATATAAGCAACAATTTTTTATTAATATTTTTAATAAACTTAATACGTTTTTCATTAATAATTGCCCCGTTAAGAGCGAGTATTTCGTTAAATGCCTGTACTGATTTGATTTTATCTTCACCAAATTTCAAGAGTTTATTGCGTCTTTGTAGGATGGATTTATAGTCACGTAGTGCCTTTAAATATACTGGATACAAGATGGATAAATATATATCAAAAAATCTTCTACGAATATCTGCAGAACCATTAACAAGCATAATATCATCCGGGGCAAAAACAACACAGATATAATTTCTAATAAAATCGCTTGAACGCCTAATAGTAATTCCATTAAGCAAGAGTTTTCTATCAGATCCAAAATTAGCCTGCAATGAAATATCCCCGCCAGTTTTTTGTACAACTCTACCTGTTAAAGAAAAGTAATCGGCATTATAGTTAATCAGGTTATTGAGGGTTGGAGTTTTGAATGAACGAAGAATTGAAAGGTAATATATCGCTTCAAGTAAACTTGTTTTTCCCTGTCCATTTGAACCAATTAATAAATTGTGTTGAGAAAAACTTAGGTCAGCGCCAACAATATTGCGAAAATTTTTTAATTTGAGTTTTTTCAATGACGGCATCTATTTTATCCTCAAATTATTCAATCAGAAATTATATTTAAACCCTGTATGAAAAGCCTTAGAACGAAGTGAAAGAGGCTTTTCG
>JAYEIY010000266.1:0-6326 GCA_034660375.1 Verrucomicrobiota bacterium | reverse complement strand
CTAGCAAAACCATAAAGATTATATTTGCCGGTTTTTGGAATATTAATTTTATATTCAGCATAACCAAACTTAGGATTACTATCATAAGGACTACCTTTATAGTAATAATATCCTTTCTCATCTCTTTCTCCAGGCCAACAAAGATAATTTACTTCTTCATTTTTCGCAATTGAAGGATATTGTTTAAATTCTACATTATTTTCACTGATATTTACCTCATTTTCAGGTGCAGTGTGTAAATTTAAAGTATAGTTGTGTTTCTTGTCATCTTTTTGGATACAATCATATACCAAAAGATATGGAGGTGCTGTTTTTTCACGCATATATAGAAGTTTACGATTTGCATTCTTAAATGGATCTTCATATCCTCCACTGTTACATCTTTTCTCATGTCCCCATGTATAGGTGAACTTATATGACTGCGTTAAATCTGCAATTGCAGCAGTCATTATAGAATCTTCTGTACAGAAATCAGTTATAAAAGCATCATGATGGAAATTAGTCTGTAACCTTGCTTTTTGATATGGAATTTTATTATCAACAGTTATTAAATTATGCGCATTACGCAATGAAAATTTGAGTTTAGATCTACCTCCATTATCAATAATCCAGCGTCCTTGATATCCATATAGTGTGAATTGCCCTCTATCACTTTGATCATGCACACCCATTTTAGCAGGATATGCCATAAATACCCCAGCAATAGCATTGCGTGTCCAATCAGAACGGAATGCTACAACACCCTCAGTCTTGAACCATTGTGCCAGTGGAAGATCAGGGGAAAGCACTTTCTTCTCTTCTGGTTTAAACCAAATAATAGAAAATAAGTTCCATTTATCAGCCCAAGGTTGATTTTCATGAAGATGCTGCCAACACCACTCCACTTGCTTATTATGCAATCTTTGACGCAAGATCGCCATTACATACGAATTAGAACCATGAAGTCCTGTTAAAGTAGATGACGAAAATTTTAAAGACATAACCTTTCTACTATATGGATACATAAAATAAGGAAGAGTATTGGGATATTTAGAAAAATTTGTTTCCATAAATAGATCATCTCCACCAGCAGTATAAAGAGCTTCCATAAAAGGTAGGATTGGACCTGCTCCATAAGCAAAGTAGTTAGCCATTTCATAAAAACATCCCTCTTTACCTATAGTGAACAATCCATATTGAGCGGCTCTGAAACTTGCATAATCGAGCCATAATTTGGTCAACCCTTTTGTTTCTCCCATAATTGCAAGAGAACTATTACCAAGAGCAGCTATTGACATTGCAGTCCAATTGGTACCCCAAGTGCTCAAGGCAGCGCGTTGTGCATTAAATTGAACTTCTCCATTATAGAAAGTATATGTACCCTTTGCAATATTCAGTAAAAATAATCGAACTTTTTGACGTTGTTCAAGTGTAAAGTATTTATATGCCCAGTCATAAGTCCAAACGACAACCATCAGTTGTCTTGTCATTCCCTCACCAGAAGCATACAAACTATTAAAGACATCATAGTATCCTTTCTTTTCAGTATAGTCCATAACAAGCTTAATTGCACGTTTTGCATATTTTTCATCACCAGTTAATATTGTAGCGAGTGGAAATTGAATTACTTGTGTTTGAGTAGGAAACCCCCAAGCCTGTTTGGGAATTTCTTTGACATATCTCACTGAATTAGGATCAAGCATTTCATCACAACGTGCAATCAGTTTTTTAACCAATTCTGGCCCTTTGCCTTTCTTTAAATTGGCTTTCATAATTTTAATTCGTGCCGGAGTCAATATCATTCTAGGGTGATGATTTGCCCATTTAGGATCTTCTGGAAGCAACAATGATTTCAGGTCCTCATTAGCCTGTTTATGAAGACGTTTCCAGGATTTTTTCTGTGCAATTGCATCTGTTTCCTTATCGTGAAAGATCTGGTCATACAAACAGATTTTATCAACCCCACCAGTAAACAATCCCTTCCTATTGCGTTTAAGATTTCCACCAAAACGAAACTGTTTGATTGCTTGTAAATTTCCGCTTGTTTTTGTTGAACCAAGCTTTTCACCATCAAGATAAATTTCCAATAGTTTCTTTCGGTGATTATAAACTATAGCTACAGTATACCATTTCCCACGTCGTACAGATGTCACTTCATAATTTTTATGATTCCAAGTGGTTAGAATCTGTGAACGTTTTCCCTTTGAATTAAACCAATAAAGAGTAAAACGTTTGTATTGATTCATATAAAAACGCATGGCAGGTCTATTTTCACTTCCCAATGCAGAGAAAATCTCAATAGAATGTATACCTGGTTCACGGTAATTTTTATCTGCAGGAAGTTTGGGAGAAAAGAAATCAAACTCAAGAGTAAAAGATTCTTTTAATACTTTTTGCGCCTTATCTGATAATCCAATTTGCAGTGTTTCATTACGACCATTGAAATGAATAAAATTACGTTTCCTTGTTTTATCAAATATTAAAGCATCAGCTCTTTGAGTTTTTATAATTTCTCCACCAGTAATTTTAGTCCCAACAGGCGAATACTTCTTAAAATCCAGATCCAGTACAGGTTTATTCCCTGCATAAATCTTCATTGCTAATATTGCTGTAAACAGAAATACTACTAATTTTATTTTACTTTTCATTGTGTTTCCTTTTATTAGTTATTTTGTCAAGCCGATTTGCTTGATTTTCTCGTTTTTTTTTCTTTGTTTTGACAAAACAATTTTTGTTACTTTTATTTTAATAACCTTAAAATTATGCCAAAGCAAAGTATATTATTATAAATGTTTATTAAATTGAAGAATTAAGACCATTCTTGCTTAGTGTTTGCGAAATGAAAGTTAAATGTTTTTTAATTAGTCCATTTTTAACTCAAATTTGAAATCTTTTTCATCTAACTCACATTTTACTTCTTTTTTTTGTAAATATGGTGAGAATGTTCGCACTTTTATCTTTTTTTGCTTTGGATAAAATGTAAGAATCTGAACCCAGCCATCTCCACCATTTGGAATCCATTGCGCATTAAATAATAGTTGATGTACTGTTTTGCCTCCAGATATTTTGTCTGATCTATGGGCCGATGCAATATAAGGGAGTTTTTTTAGCTCCCCTCCTGCGGTCTTTTCCCATGACATATAATGTCCATTCGCTATCAGTATAAAGTTTTTATTTTTTAAAATTAGTTTATTCCAAATGTTGTTTCCATTATTTACCCCACCTTTATGGTTATTTAAATTATATCTTTTGGCATTTCCTGGAGTGTTGTCAGAGCTTCTTAATGGTATCTTGTTTTTGCTTAAAACTTGTGAGTGTTCATCAATAAATTCATGTGTAATGAGGATTATTTCATGGTTTGAGTATTGCTTTGCCATTTTATCAGCCCAATCTATTACTTTATCTCTAGGAGCAAATTCGAGTGTCAGAAGTAAATATTTTTTTCCTGCTTGAGAAAATGTAAAGCAAGCATTTTCAAGTTTTCCTTTTTCATATGTTTCTACTAAGAGTTTCTCATTCAGTTTATTATTGGTTATTTTAAAGTACTCATTGAAAAGAGTTGTTCTTGTCTGTGATTTTCCACCATTTCCAATGTCATGATTTCCAATACACATTATATAAGGAAGTTCATTGTTCAAAACAAACATACTTTTCTGAGCATTATTCCACTCTTTAGGAGAATTGTAGTAAGTAATGTCACCAAGGTGTAGTACCAACTTTATGTTTTCCTTTTTTTTATTTGTACTTATCCATTTCGTAATCTCTGTGAAAATTATTGCATTTTTAGAATTGTAAACATAAGCTTGAGTGTCAGGTATTAAAACAATACTCCACGGTTCTTTTTTATTTTGTTTTTCGTTATTAACAGCATATAAATATTTTGCAAAAGTTAATGAAAGACTACATAAAATTATTATTATTCTAAGATTCTTTTTCATTCGTGATTTCTCCTTCTTTTTTTATATTGTTACATTTCAATACATTACATGAAATCATTTAATCTTCTTCCAGCTGTCCCCAGTATTTTCTTGCTATAGTACCGTCATAGCTAGGTTGTGCCATCTGGCTTTTTTTGTGCCAACGAACACTGCCATCAGCAAAAACTGCATTGCTACCTAAATTATGTCGAAGCGAAACAGTACCGTGATTGTCAGAATTGCGAGAAGCAATCACGTAACTCTCGTCTGCACTTTGATTGTCGAAGCTATCCACCCACATAAGCATCTTTGTAGGTGCCTTTAGCGCCGCCAATCTTTGTGGTCCTTTACCACCAGCACTCGGAGCATCAGCATAATGCAAATATTCATAGTTGTATCCATAAGATCCTTTTAATTTGGGATTACCATCGACTGTCCAACACGTCCAACTATAACATGTTGTTTTATCTTGTGAAGGACAATAAAAGATATTGTATACTGGTGTTCCTGAATATTTCAGTCCAACATATGGCCATAAATAGTCAGGAAACCAGCTCACAATCAAAACACCATTATAATCGTGGGCATACGCCAAGTTAGCAAGTCCCAGTTGTTTTAAATTTCCTGTACAAACAATTTTGTTGCCTTGTTCTTTTGCTTTTTGCAGTGCTGGCAAAAGCATGCTTGCCAGAATTCCAATAATTGCTATGACAACGAGAAGTTCGATTAAAGTAAAGCATTTTTTTCTTGTAGTATACATTATATAGTTCTCCTTTTTTAGTTATTTTTTATCCCAATGTTATCGGTAATTTTGTTTTTATTTTTTTTGTATCGCTCGGATCAAGTAAAAGTTCATCTATTCTATTGAGTATTACTTTGCATAATTGTGAATAATCAATCTCTATAGGAGGAGCAAAAAGTATCTTTTGAAAATTAACCTTTTTATTGTTCAGTAAAGTATCTAGGATTAATTTTCTATCTATTCCCCAAATAATCCCTCCTTGACAAATTTTGTTTTTTTGAAGAAAATTTTCTAAAAGTTCTTCACACTTCAGCTGTTGTAAAGAATCAGATTTACTTGATATGCCCTTTGGGAATTCGACAATATTGAATCTTAAACCCAGTTCTTTTGTCTTCTCAACTACACCTTCATAAAATTCATTATAGAAAAAATGTTTCAATGAACCTGAAAATAGAGTAATGCTGTCACATTTATTGTCATCAAGATATTGAACCTGTTGTCCTGCAATATAGGCATTATCACCTGTTACTTGATTATATTCAAGATCCTGAATCTCTCTGCTCCTGAAGTCGCCCAAAAATATAAGCGGCTTGTTTATCTGTAAACATTTAAGTACGTCTTTCCTCTCTAATGATACTGCATTTATCAAAACGCAGTCTACTTCACTCATATCATTAATCTTATCCACCTCAATATTTAAAACCTTTTCTATTGCTATTTCAGGAGAATAAGTGCGAGTGGTATAAGATAAATCACTTTTTAGAAATGGTGGATTAAGAATATTTAAAATTTCCTCAAAGTATTTGTTCTTTTTTTTAAGACTAATCCCAAGAATATAAATTTCTTTTATGTGTGAAAAATCCGGTATCTTTTTTACAAAAACACCTTTTCGAGGAAGTCTAAAAATAAGTCCCTCTTTTTCCATAATATCATATGCAGATTTTATGACCTGTTCACTCGTTGAAAAATTGCCGGCAAGCTTACGTATACTAAGAAGTTTATCCCCAGGTTTAAGATTCTGTGAACTTATTTCAACCCTAAGATAATCTAATACCTGATCAGTTTTTGACTGTGCAACTAACGTTTTCATTACAATTCCTCATTTTAAATGACACATTGATCTCATTTGAATTAAAATATTCCAGAATATCTCAATGTCAAGCCAGAAATTCAAAAAAAAATAAATTTAGGATAAGTTGTCTCTAGAGCTTGTTTTTTGGGAAAAAGAATTTAAATTTTATGACAGTACTTTTTTACGGTTTTAATACATTTACTCAGCTAAATCTGAACAAGCTCCGGAAAAAAAATGAATACACTAAAAGAACTCATAATTAACAACGATCATATTATTTGGGATTGGAATGGAACATTGTTGGATGATGCATCTCTTTGCGTTAATATAATGAATAGGATTTTGAATAAACATGATCTTCCTGAATTAACTCTGGATTTCTATCGTTCAAAATTTGGTTTTCCCGTTAAAGACTACTATAAAACAATAGGTTTTGATTTTTCTAAAGATTCTTTTGAAAAAATTAGTACTATGTTTATAGAGGAATACGAAAAACAACGCGGAATATGTAAGCTTCATGAATTTTCAATAGAAATTCTCTCAGTTCTAAAAAAATGGGGTAAAGAACAGTCTGTACTTTCTGCTTATTCGCAGAAACCTCTGGAAAAAATACTTA
>JAYEIY010000265.1:0-6342 GCA_034660375.1 Verrucomicrobiota bacterium | reverse complement strand
CTGGAATTTTGATTATACATATTTCCTATGGCTGCGTCGCAAGCTCCTTACCATAGGCTGATATATTGCACGCCGTTGGTGCGCTGGAATTTTTATTGTACATATTTCCTATGGCTGCGTCGCAAGCTCCTTACCATAGGCTGATATATTGCACGCCGTTGGCGTGCTGGAATTTTTAAAATTGGAGAAAAAATGAAAAATGAATTGAATGTAAGTAAGATAAAACAAATTGTCAGAAATGCTTTAGTCGAAGATATTGGTTCTGGAGATGCAACAACACTTGCCGTAATCCCTGAGAATCTGACAATTAAGGCATCAATTGTTAGCAGAGAAGATTGTATCTGTGCAGGATTACCTCTCGTTGAAAGTGTCTTCTCTGAACTCGATAGTTCCTCTTCTCTTAAAAGGAAAGTTAAGGAAGGAGAAATATGTTTTGCTGGACAAATTCTTGCCGAAATAGAAGGAAGGGCAAGAGCTGTCTTGACCGGAGAACGCCTTGCTTTGAATTTCCTCCAGAGAATGTCCGGAATTGCGACAATGACAGGAAAATTTGTGGAGGCGGTAAAACATACAAAAACTAAAATCCTCGATACAAGAAAAACTACTCCGGGATTAAGACTTCTTGAGAAGTATGCTGTAACCGCAGGCGGAGGAACAAATCACCGCTTTGCTCTTTATGATAGAGTAATGATAAAAGATAATCACCGGGCAATTGCAGGGATGGAAGGAGATGACGGGATAATTCGTTCTGTAAAAGCCTGTAGAGAAAAATATCCCGATTTAGAGGTTGAAGTAGAAGCCGATTCTCTTGAAGACGTACAGCAGGCAGTTGAGGCAAAGGCTGACTATATACTTCTGGATAATATGAGCTGTGAAGAATTGAAAGAAGCAATAAAAATAACAAAAAATATTTCTCTTCTGGAAGCTAGTGGTGGAGTAACCCTCAAAACTGTCTCTAAAATTGCAGAAACCGGAGTAGATTATATTTCTGTAGGTGCTCTGACACACTCAGTAAAATCCATTGATATAGGACTTGATTTTGAGGGATAAAATTTTATTATTGCAAAGATTGGATAATTTAAAATCATATGGTACGATTCACAGAGTAAAACCCATCAAATAGGAGAAAAAAGGGCGAATGAACTTGGAATTTATGATATAAGCAGTAATTTTCAAGAGTGGGGGTAATCCTTGGTATGGAGATTATTCTTCGGAAAATATTACGAATTCATAGGGTGCCTCGTTCTCCTCTAATTGGGTTAATAACGGTTATGGGTATAACATTATAGATAATCAAAGAATTGAACAGTTTAACATATAAATAGGACTTATAGAAAAATGGCTAATCATACAGTAGAAAAGATAGGGGGTACATCAATGTCCTCTTTTGAGGATATTCTTGAGAATATTATTTTTCTTAACAGGAGTAATGAAAATTTATATGATCGTGTTTTT
This sequence comes from Verrucomicrobiota bacterium, assembly GCA_034660375.1. Classification (GTDB taxonomy): domain Bacteria; phylum Verrucomicrobiota; class Lentisphaeria; order UBA2565; family JAYEIY01; genus JAYEIY01. Next base: position 4,887 of record JAYEIY010000265.1, on the reverse strand, counting down.
GTTGTTTCTGCATATTCAGGAATTACTGATATGCTTCTAGAACACAAAAAGACTGATAAACCCGGTGTTTTTGGATATTTTGCAGAGGGAAATTCCAAGTGGAAAAGAGCTTTATTAGAAGTAGAAGAAAAAGTCTGTGAGATAAATGCTGGACTTGAAGGTTTAGGATTGAATGTAAAAGAGGCAAATGCTTTTATATGCAAGAGGATAAACACCACAAGAACGTGTCTTTACGATTTGATGCGCTTATGTTCTTATGGACATTTTTATATTCAGGATTATCTCTCCCCGTGTAGAGAAATGCTTAGTTCATTAGGAGAAGTGCACAGTGCCTATAATTCTACGGAGATTCTAAAAAGTAAGGACGTAAATGCTGTTTTTGTAGATTTATCCGGTTGGCAGGATGAAAAAACAATGACAATTGAAGAAAAAATTGCTGATTCCTTTATTGGTATTGATATAGCGACTCAAATGCCCATCGTTACTGGTTATACAAAATGCAAAAATGGGATAATGAGTAGTTTTGATCGTGGATACAGCGAAGTAACCTTTAGCAAGTTGGCAGTTGTTACAAAGGCTAAAGAGGGCATTATACATAAAGAATATCACTTGAGTACGGGTGATCCTAAATTGATAGGAGAAGATAAGGTAAAAATTATAGGAGAAACCAATTTTGATATTGCTGATCAGCTTGCTGACATGGGAATGGAGGCTATTCATCCTAAAGCCTCAAAAGATATGGAAATGAATAAAATTCCCATTAGGATAAAGAATACTTTTGAACCGGAGAATCCAGGGACCTTGATTGACAATGACTATATGAGTCCGAATTGTAGAGTGGAGATGGTTGCAGGAAGGAGTGACATCTTGGCAGTGGAAGTTATGGATCCTGATATGGTTGCGGAACCCGGTTATGACTACAGAATCCTTTCCTCTCTTAATAAGTATAAAATCAGTTTTATAGCAAAAAATACAAATGCAAATACGATAACACATTATATTGCTGAAGGTTCCAGAAACCTTGATGAAGCAGTTCAAGATGTTCGTAAAAACTTTCCACAGGCTACGATTAGAACTGTTGATGTGGCTCTTATTGCTGCAACGGGTAGTAATATGAAAGTTCCAGGACTATTGGCTAAAGCTGCCGGAGCGTTGGCAGATGCACAGGTTAATATTCTTGCTTTTGATCAGTGTATGCGGCAGGTTAATATGCAGTTTATTATTTCCAGAGATGATTTTTCAGAGGCTTTAAAAGTTCTTCACAAAGCTGTTGTAGAGGATATTTAGGGGGGCTGTAGTTGTTTGGATTGTGTGTTTGGGTTGTCTTTTATATTTTTTTTTAATTTTGTTTGCACAAAATTGACCTCAATTTAGAATAAAACTTCTTTGTTCTTGGGGGAAATATCTTTTTTTCAAAAAAAGGCTTGTATTTTTGAGGGAAAGAATGTATAAATAGACCTAGAACGACCAGGATGAATTGGTTCGTATTTTTAATGAATCATAATATTTTAACTCTAAAAAGGAAAGGTTTTAAAATGAAACAAGAATTCTATGATGTAAAAGCAAAAGCAAAAGTAACTGCAGAAGTTACAGAAAAAGTAGTGTATGGAGAAGGTTCTTCAACTCGTTATGCTTTCAAAGCTAAGACTGAAGACGGACGTAATCTCACAAGATTTGTCAGCAAAAAAGATTGGGATGTAGCAGACGTATAGAAGTTGACTGTGTAGCTACATAAATATTTGATAACTATATCAAATCTGATAAAAGAAATGAGTCCACCTTTGTGGACTCATTTTTATTTTACCCCAAAAGTCTTCGAACTAATTGAAAAAGGTTTTTCCTACAATGTCTATTTGTAATAACTAATAATAAAAATAAGGAATAAGTCCAATGAGTCAATTTTCTATAGATGTTTCTTCTACTTCAGGAACTCTTCAACCTTCTATGACTTTGGCTATAACCTCAAAAGCCAAAGCTATGATCGCAGATGGAAAAGATGTTTGTAATATGTGTGCTGGAGAACCGGACTTTGATACTCCATTACATATCAAAGAAGCTGCAATAAAAGCGATTGAGGATGGACAGACAAAATATACTCCAGGCGTAGGTCTTTTAAGTCTTAGAAGATCTTTGTCTGAAAAATTTAAAAAAGATAATCAACTTGATTATGATGCAAGTCAGATTGTAGTTTCTCCAGGCGGAAAATTCAGTCTTTTTAATGTAATCAGTGTTTTGTGTGAGCCTGGTGATGAAGTAATTATTCCGTCTCCTTTTTGGCTAAGTTATCCGGAAATGGTTAAATCTACTGGTGCTACATCTGTTTTTGTGAAAGGTAGAATGGATAATGAATATTGTATTACTCCTGAAGATCTTGAGGCGGCAGTGACTGATAAGACGAAATTGTTAATTCTTAATACTCCTTCAAATCCTATTGGAAATATTTATCCCGAAGCAACTCTGAGAAAGATAGCCGATATAGCTGTCAAGCATGATTTTATGGTTATTGCTGATGAAATGTATGAAAAACTTACTTATGATAAAGGCTATGAACATGTAAGTATTGCATCATTTAACGATGAAATATATGAACGCACTGTAACTGTCAATGGATTTAGTAAGGCATACGCTATGACTGGTTGGCGTCTTGGATATCTGGGAGCACCATCGTGGTTATCTGGAAAAATAGGTGCCTATCAGAGCCATTCTACATCTAATCCAACAACTTTTGCACAGCACGGAGCTATTGCAGCGCTTGATGGAACACAGGAGCCTGTAAAAGAAATGTGCAAGGCTTTTAAAGAGCGAAGAGATGTGATCTACAAGCTTCTTTCGGAGATTCCTGGTATGAAGGTAGTGAAGCCTCATGGTGCTTTTTATATTTTTCCGGATATCTCCAGTTTTGGTTTAGGGTCAATGGAGTTCTGTGATCGTCTGCTTAAAGAAGAAGAGGTTGCTGCAGTACCCGGGCTTCCTTTTGATGCGGATAAAAACATAAGACTTTCTTATGCAAGAGATATTCCAACAATAACAGAAGCTGTCAGCAGGATAGCCAGATTTTGTGCTTCTCTATAATTAGACATTGCACGAAAAGGTTTGGTATGTATTCAGTGAAGTAGGTAAAATCTTTTTTTTTAGGAGTTTCAGCCATAGTTCATAGCTTTAGTGTGACCGACTTGTTTAATGCTAAAGTTGTGAACTATAAGCGGATATTACTATCTAAGAATTGACCTTAGATAAGGTAGAATGATTTTAAACTTTTTACAGGTTACATCAGATAATACTCTATTCATCACTGAAAGGGATATTTCACGTAACATAGGGTATTCATCCTAGAAAAACGGGTTGTGTCCACGCCCAGCCTCCCCATGATGAACTAATTCTTATGCGGATATAATTTTCATTCCCTTCGATTCTGTATGATGCCTCTATCCCTGTATTCATTTGAAGAATTTTTCCATTGTTTCCTATAAATTCAAATGTCGCCCGTTCATAATTTTTTGGCGAAATAGATATGTGAATATAAGAGTCAGTAACTTCATAATCTTGCAAAGTAACCCCCGTAGTAGCATAAAATTTTCCGCAGTTAATGCTATTTATTATATTTTCCACAGTCAGTGATTCAGCTTTTACAACAATCCAGCCTTTGCCTCCGCGGGGTGCTCTGACATGAAAATTTTCGTAGTAGCAATGGGCATCATCACTGGCAATTCCAAAATATCTAAAGCCCTTAGAAAGGAGTGCATCCCAGATGCTGTCTCCGTTTGAAAAACCCATTGTGGGATAACTGGCGCAATCTGGTGATGCATTGCATACTTCAAATAAATGTGCTCCATTTGTCTGCATTATAATTTTTTCATCGAAGGTATTTCGCCAGGGAGGATGACAGATGATAGGGATTGCGCCAGTGGCTTGAATCTTGTCTATTCCATCTTGAAGTATGTCTTTTTTTTGAGTATCCTCAGGGCTTTCGTATCCTGTTGGAATAATTTTTTTATTTGTTCCGATAGCAAGGACGTGGCAACATTTTTCTCCGGTAAATTCAGAGGCTGGAATTCCGATAAAATTCTTATCGAGGGCGTCGCCGTATTCTGAAAGTTTTGTATGAGAATTATGATCTGATATGGCAAGAAAATCATGTCCTAGTTCTTTATAGTAAGCAGCTACTTTTTCAGGAGAAGATTTTCCGTCACTATTGGTTGTATGACAATGAAGATTTCCCTTATACCAATTCATTATAAGTTTTCCTTTTTTATGTGAGAAACTTGTTCTGTTTGTTGAATCGAATGAGTAATAGGGCTACGTTTTGGCATATATGGTGTCATAAAATAAATGCATCCCCAGGCTATAACAGAAGTGATAAGTCCAACGCATGCACCTAATTTTAGCCATTCCATAAACTTTATTTGGGTACGATAACGTTTTTCAAGCATTCCGAGTGCTACAATATTGGCTGTGGAGCCAATCATTGTAATGTTTCCACCGAAGCATCCTCCAAATAGAAGAGCCCACCAGAATTCTGTTGCATTCAACTCTTTAACCACCGGGATAAAGGCTGCGACAAATACAACATTATCGACAAATGCCGAACCAAGAGCAGAAACTATTATGATTATAGGTGTCAGGATTGTCATATTTCCCTCGAAGGCAGCAGAAAAATCCTTTGCAATTAGTTCTGTTACACCTGTATGTTCTAGGGTCCCTGCAACAGCAAAAAGCATCATGAAAAAGAGTAGTGTCCACCATTCTACCTCATTTTCTATATAGTGACGTGCTCTTTTATTTCGCCATATCATTAGAAGTCCAGCAACAAAAAGAGGTGCAATAATGAGAATCGTATTTTTTTCAATACCCAGTTGCGTTTCAAGCAAATGGTGTGATGCAATAAGT